>NZ_JAHREU010000061.1:0-24142 GCF_020883145.1 Microcoleus sp. CAWBG27 | reverse complement strand
TGTAGACGCGGTTTAAACCGCCGGGTTTCTCTCAATCAAGGCCCCGGCGGTTGGAAACCGCGTCTACACAAACGATGTCCGCCGGACGCCGACGAAGAGGGTATTTGAGGATGGAATCTTCAACCCGCTTGGCATGGGTTTTGTCTGTGTAGACGCGGTTTAAACCGCCGGGTTTCTGCCAGATTTTTTCCTAATTACCCAACGCTTCAACCAACAAATTGCGGGCACAATCCAACGCTTCCTGCAACTTACTAGCATCACGTCCCCCAGCTTGAGCTAAATTCGGCCGCCCGCCGCCTTTACCGCCGCAAAGTTGAGCAATTCCCCCAATAAACTTGCCAGCTTGCAATCCCTTCCGATTAACTTCGGGACTAAAAGCAGCCACCAAACTTACCTTATCAACATCAGCAACCGAAGCCAAAACAACCGCAGCATTTCCTAATTTTTGCTGCAACCTTTCCGCCGCAGTTTTCAGCGCTTCTGCATCGACATCTCCCAATTGAGCTACAATGATTTTGAAATCACCGATCGCCTCAGCCGCATTTAACAACTGGTCAGATTTTGCGATCGCCAATTCCGACTTCACAGCAGCTAACTGTTTCTGAGTATCCTTCAACTCATTCTGCAAATTAGTGATGCGGTTGGGCAATTCTTCAGGCTTCGCCTTAAATCGATCGCCCAAATCGCGCACAACCCTGTCACGCACGTTCAAATAATCCAACACAGCCTGGCCCGAAACCGCCTCAATCCGGCGAGTACCAGCCGCAACCCCCGCTTCGGAAACTATCTTAAACAGCCCGATTTCAGCCGTATTGCTGACGTGAGTCCCCCCGCACAATTCCATTGAAACCCCGGGAAAGTCGATTACCCGCACCACGTCGCCGTACTTCTCGCCAAACATGGCTGTGGCGCCTTTTTCTCTGGCTTGGGCGATCGGCATTTCGGCAACTTCCGCAGCGTGGGCTCCGGCAATCCAACTATTAATTAAGTCCTCAATTTTTTGCAACTCTTCTGCTGTGACAGCGCGCGGAGAATTGAAATCAAATCGCAATCTTTCTGTCGATACCAGGGAACCCGCTTGGGAAATCGAATCGTCTACAATTTTTCGCAAAGCTGATTGTAATAAGTGAGTTGCTGTGTGGTTGGCTTGAATTCGGCGGCGGCCGCTATTGTCAATTTTCGCAGTCAAACTATCGCCAACTTTCAGGGTTCCCCGTTCCACAAAGCCGAAATGCACGAAGAAATCTGACTCTTTTTTCACATCATCAATTCTTACTAACAAACTCTGACCATTTTCTCCGCTTTGCAAATAACCTTTATCCCCAAGTTGTCCGCCGGATTCTGCATAAAACGGCGTTTGGTTCAACACAACTTGTACCTCACTTCCCGCCTCTGCTGATTCCACAGCTTGGCCGTCAACTAAGATAACTTTGATTTCAGCTAAACTCGATAATTCAGTATAACCGAGAAACTCAGTTTTCTGGATAGTTTCAGCCAACTTATCCAAGGAACCCTGCACTGTCAAATCAATGGTTTGATGAGCTTCTTTAGCGCGAGTTTGCTGTTCCTTCATCGCGACTTCAAAGCCATCTAAGTCAACAGTAATTCCCTGCTCTTCTGCAATTTCTTGAGTCAATTCTAAGGGGAAACCGTAGGTATCGTAAAGCGTGAAGGCATCTTGTCCGCTGATTTGTTGGTTGGCTTGCTGTTTTGTGCGATCGACAATTTCCTCCAACAGCTTCTCTCCCCGTTCCAAAGTCTTGAGAAACTGCGCCTCTTCCCTTGCCAATTCCGCCTTAATTTGAGCCTCGCGCGATCGCACATTTGGATAAGCAGCTTCCGAAAGGGCGATCGCACTTTCAGCCACCCGCACCGTAAATTCGCCCTGAATCCCAATCAGCCGCCCGTGGCGCACCACCCGGCGAATCAACCGACGCAAAATGTAACCGCGCCCCACATTCGACGCGCGAATTTCGTCTGCAATCATGTGTACCACAGCCCGAATGTGGTCGCCAATTACTTTCAGCGAAACCTTGACATTTTCATCGCTATTGTGGTAATCAATTCCCGCAATTTCCGCCGCCGATTGGACGATCGGAAAAATCAAATCTGTTTCGTAATTGTTAGGGACTTTCTGGAGGATTTGCGCCATCCGTTCCAATCCCATCCCAGTATCAATATTTTGATTTTGCAGCGGTGTTAAATTGCCCTCTGCATCCTTATTGTACTGCATGAAAACCAGGTTATAAAATTCAATAAACCTGCTATCATCTTCGAGGTCAATATTATCACCTCTTTCTGGGTGGAAATCGTAATAAATCTCGGAACACGGGCCGCAGGGGCCTGTGGGGCCAGATTGCCAGAAATTGTCTGCTTCTCCCATGCGTTGAATGCGATCGCCCGGAATGCCAATTTCATCGCGCCAAATCGCAAAAGCTTCGTCATCTTCCCGGAAAACGCTAACAACTAAATTGGACGCAGGTAAACCGAAAACCTCCGTGGAAAGTTCCCAAGCCCAGGCAATTGCCTGTTTCTTGAAATAATCTCCAAAACTGAAATTTCCCAACATCTCAAAAAACGTGTGGTGGCGGGCGGTACGGCCGACGTTTTCGATGTCGTTGGTGCGGATGCACTTTTGCGAAGTGGTAGCGCGCGGTGATTCGGCTGTGCGCTGTCCGAGAAATATCGGCTTAAATTGTAGCATTCCGGCGATCGTCAGCAACACTGTCGGATCTTCGGGCACTAGAGAAGCACTCGGCAGGATTTTGTGTCCCCGCTGGGCGTAAAAGTCGAGGAATGTTTGGCGGATTTGACTACCGCCGAGAGACTTAGGAGTAATAGACATGACAAAAACACTTAAGTATGTAAAGTTGTAGCAACAATAGAATTTATAGGAATTTAGCACGGGTGTCCAGAAACCGGGTTTTGCTACCAGAATAGTTGCTTAAAATCCTCAATCTCGGTGAAAAAACCCGGTTTCTTTGCGGGCAAGTGCGTGAGTCCTAACTTACATCTATGTGGATATTTATATCATTATACTTAGTAATGTAAAGACCAATCAACTTTTACAAATAGTGCTTTACTCATTTGAAAGGTCGTGCTAACTTAACAATAGACACCGGGACAGAAAGAAACAGGAGGTCGCTATATTTAGAAGCAAAGTTCAAGGATATAGACATGGTGTCTCCGGTCTAAATTCCGAAGCGCGGTCGAAATTAACCGAACACAACTTGTAATAGTGGCGGCACTGCCATCGCGCAGTCAAGCCAAACCGCAGTCGAGTCAGACTTATTGTGTTTGCGGATTAAAAGTAAAGCTGCACAAGTTGTAAACCCTAGTAAGCATATTGTTCTCTACCGGAAACACATCTCGTTTGTTAGAAAATCAAAGATTCTTATATTATTGGGTCTGGTCGCTGTCGATCGGGCCCTACGCTTTTTTATAGCGAAATGGAAAGAGGGGGGTTCAACAGTTGACAGTTGACAGTTGACAGTTGACAGTTGGGGGAGAGGGGGAGAGGGAAGAATCTTTGTGCAAGCTTCAGATAGTGCGAGCGTCTCGCTCGCTTGCGGAACTTACTTCGAGCATCTCGCTCGCTGGCGGAACTTTCTTCTAGCATCTCGTTCACTTCCGGAACTCACTTCGAGCGTTCCGCTTTATTCGTGCTATCCGGCTCGGACTGCTGTGACTCGATCGAGCTTTTGAGTAATACCTTATACATAACGGGCGATCGCGCCCGCGCGTTTTTTGCCGTAGCCGACGCCCTCTGGGATGACGCACTGTCAATATGCGATATCATTGAAAAGTCAGCACAAGAGCTTACAACCTACCTTGCTGTCTGGAGGAATGTCTGCGCTCTTCTGAGCTTGCTGCAAGGCAAGAATAGCAAACCGCTATTTTGGGGAGCCTCGTTGTGGCTCTGATGATTGCCTCCAAGAACCTGAATTTCAGCAGATTTAGAGTTAAGCTTCTCAAGAATCTCATCCCCGACTTTCGGGGTGGGACTATCCAAAAGTCGAGCTGTCCCCAGTCAAAAAGCCCCTGTATCTGACAACTGTCAACGATCGCAGTAAAAGTCAGCAGCACGTCTTTTGACCCTGCTCAAACCGTTAGACTAGCAGTTTAGCACAAAATATAGTACAGTTCTTAAGCTCACAATTTTCGGAGATTCGAGGTAAAATCATGGCCGAAATAACTAAAGAAGAAATGCGCGAACGCCTGGGAAATATTGACCAGATTCGCGATATAATTTTCGGGGCACAGCTTAGAGAATACGACAATCGCTTCGACAAAATAGATTCCGACTTGTCGATGATGCAGCAAGATATGCACGCTCGCATCGAACAGGTGAAAACTGTTCTGTCCACAGAAATGAGGGCGGCAGTTGATTCGTTAGAAAAGAAAGTTAAATCGCTCACCTTAAATACGCAAGAAGAAAGCGCCGACCTCCGGCAGCAAATCGATCGCGTTAACCGCAAATGCTCCAGCACCATCGAAGCCCTCGACGAGGCGATCGACAATCAAACCAGTTCCATTCGCGACGAACTCTCCCAAACCAGAGAGCGACTCTCCGAAGAAACCCGCACTTTGAAAACACAGGTTTTTGAAGAACTCGACCGACGCTTTTCCATGCTCAGAGATGTTAAAGTTTCCAGAGATGACATGGCAGAAATTCTGTTTGAACTAGGAATGAGACTCAAAGGAACAGAATTTGTGCCCGAACTTAAAGGCGTTGCTGATAATAAGTCAAATAACGAATTTTTGTTGCCGGAGCGCCACCATCACGGGTAATAAAGCATGGCTTTACCGAAAGAAAATCCAGAAGTTGAAAATCAGCTAGAGGGTTTTGTTTCTAAACCTGACGAGTCTGCTGCCTCGGCAGCAACCCAGCTAGACCCTTTGCTGAATCTGTTATTCGATCTCAATATTATTGCTGCTTCAAAGCAGCAAAATCCCGAGCCCGAAGCTGACAGCAGCGGCAAAAACAGTCAAGCTGGGGCCCTCGGCGGGTCGATGGATTTGTTAAGTATTTCCTCCGCACAGCCCGAGGAAATTGCAGCCCAGCAAAATCCAGATTCCAAAGCTGACAGCAGCGACAAAAACAGTCAAGCTGGAGCCCTCGGCGGGTTGATGGATTTGTTAAGTATTTCCTCCGCACAGCCCGAGGAAATTGCAGCCCAGCACAATCCCGAGCCCGAAGCTGACAGCAGCGGCAAAAACAGTCAAGCTGGAGCCCTCGGCGGGTTGATGGATTTGTTAGGTATTTCCTCCGCACAGCCCGAGGAAATTGCAGCCGTGCCAAAAACTGGCTCTCGCCAACCCGATTCTACTGCTTCCCCGGCTGTTGACGAGTCCAAAAATTTGCTGTTCGCTACTCACAAACTCAACACTTCTGAACTGGAAAGAAACTATTCCTCAGCTAAAACTATAGATGTTTCCGCAGATGTTTCGGATTTGGAGAGAGAATCACCCTCGCTACAAGCATTCCCTGACTTAACAATTTCCGATTCTCCCCAGTACGTACAGGGCGCAAAATCCCCGGATTCCGACACCGCTGTAGAGAATTCGCCCATTCCCCAAACTCTCGCGCCACCCGCAGCAACCGATCCGAATTCCTCAGTGTCCGGACTTTCGCAGCCATCCCAAAAAATATATGCAGATGCAAGTGCGGCATCAATTGAACCGAAGCGGCAGTCGCAAGAACAGCCGATACCACTATCGCAGCGATCGGAAATCTTAGGCGATATTAAACAAGACTTCAATGAAGCCGACAGCGCGATGGGAAGGCTGCAAAATCTGATTTTTGGCTCGCAAATGTCAGATATCGAGCAAGTCAAAAATCTCCTAGCAGAAACTGATTTGCCGGGGGTGTGCAATCTGCTAGCAAGCATCGACTCTAAATTAGAAAAACTGGAACACCAAATCTACGATCCACAAGAGCTGATCGCCCTAATGCTGCCTTGGATCGCAGAAATTCTCAGCCGCAAAATTGCCGATTCCAGAGAAGAAGTTGTTAACGCGATAGTCCCAATTATTGATGAAGTGATTAGGGCTAAAACTGTGGAAAACAGGCAAGCAATGAGTTCGGCGATAGGTGAGTTACTGCCCGACGCACTTGCTCAACAAATAGAAAATTCGCCAGCGGATATTGCTCGGGCGATCGCCCCAGAAATGGGTTTGGCGATAAAAGAGCAAATTCGCCTCGATCAAGAGTCGATCGCCCAAGCCCTCGCCCCGGAAATGGGCAAAGCCATTACAGCCCAAATCGCTCTCGAACGCGACTCTATGGTGGATGCTCTCTATCCCGTCATTGGCAGTACGATCTCTAAATACATGGCAGAAGCTATTAAAACTATCAACGAAAAAGTCTCAAATAGCTTAAGCATGGAAGGAGTTGGGCGCAAAATTCGCTCCCAAGTACAAGGAGTCTCCGAAGCTGAATTAATCCTCAGAGAATCAATACCTTTTACCGTCCAAGCAGCATTGTTAATTCACAAGGCATCTGGCTTGGTAATTTCCGAAGTTCAACACCCCGCAGGCAATTACCAGTTAGAAGCGGAAATGGTAGCAGGAATGCTCACAGCTATTCGCAGCTTTGTGAACGAATGCATCGTTCAGCCCGGAGAAATTTCTGAACTCAATCTAATTGAATACGGCGACTCCAAAATAATGCTAGAAGTAGCGGGATACTGCTACATGGCAGTCGTGATTAAAGGAGAACCGCCACAGTCGTTCATTAACAAACTCCGGCAAACACTTACTAATCTGATCCTTAATTACGCTAAATTAATTCACGAGTTTAACGGCGATCCCGGTACTATACCGGACTCTCTGCACCCGTTCATCCAAAGTTTATTCGACCCGGTGGAAAAGGAAAAATCTAAAAAACCCCCCTTCGTGCTGATCGGGGCGACGATCGCAGCGCTAACCTTAATCTTAACACCTTGGGGAATTCATCAGCACCGCCGGAGCATTGACCGCCCCCTGGCAACAAATGCCGCTTTAGCTTTAGCCTCGACCCCAGAATTAGCGGTTTACCGCTTGAACGCCGAGGTGGAGGGCAACACTCTCAAGTTAACCGGAAAATTGCCAAATCCAGAATTGCGCGCCAAAGCCGCCAAAATAGCCGCCTCAACTGCACCAAATCTGAAATTAGACAATCAAATTGTCGCTGTAGATGTACCTCCAGATCCCGTGTTGACGGCCGGTGAGGTGCAGCGGATCACCGCTGTTTTGAACCGCTTGTCGGGTGTTTCTATTTCTAGTCGGTATGGCGATCGCAAAGTTACAGTAGAGGGGACAGTCATGGAGGCTGCCGACTCACAGAAAATTGCTCAGTCCCTGAAGCAAATTCCCGGCGTTGAGTCAGTCGTTAGCACTGTGAAACTAGATCCGCTTAAAATTGCCACCCGCATCTACTTCGACCAAGGAACGACAACATTAGACTCAGCATCAGAAGAAATTATCGCCAGTGTTAAAAGTTTCATGGATCAATATCCTCAAAAACAGATTAAGATAATTGGACACAGCGATCGCACTGGGGAACTTGTCATCAATCAACGGTTGTCGCTCCAGCGTGCCGCAGCAGTGCGAGATGCTTTGGTGCGGCAAGGTGCCGATCCGAAGCGCCTGCTTACGGTTGGCAGTCAAAATCCTCCCCCCGGCGTGGAACCCAATCAACCGCTACTTTTAAGCAGATGCGTGCTATTTGAACCAATAACTAAGACCATAAACAGCAAATAATTATGTCAGTTACTATATCTAAAAAAATGTGCATGATCGGCGACTTTGGCGTCGGTAAAACCAGTCTGATCCGCCGTTTTGTCGATCGGCAATTCAGCGACGAGTACCTCTCCACCGTAGGAGTAAAAATTTCCCGCAAAAGTATCGCATTAGAAAACACCAAACACCCGGAAAGTGTCACCGCACAGTTGCTGATTTGGGACTTAGAAGGACATACAAAATTCAAAGGAATCGCACCGACTTACTTACAAGGAGCTAGCGGCGTTTTAATCGTTGCCGATGTCAGCCGATCCGAAACAGTTGAGCGAATCTCCGAACACGTCAAGCTGTTTTCTTCAGTCAATCCCAAAGGGTCAATTATCGTCGCTTTGAACAAAGTAGACTTAATTGACGAAGAAAAATTGGCACTGCTAGTAGAAATCTCCCACTCAATCGGTCAAGACAAAGTAATAGCAGTTTACACCACATCGGCTAAAACTGGCAAAGACGTTGACGAAATTTTTCACAAACTAGCTTACACAATGGTAGAACAAGCATGAACCGTTCGTAGATGTATACCCACATCTACCCAAACAGAGCCTGCATTGGGTAGATGCTGCAAACGTGCAGGAACAGGATAAGACCTACGTTGTTTGAGTCATGACACCTACAGATGAACGCCAGTTTGTAGCTCTGTCGATTGCTATTAAGGAACGGATTAATTACATACAGATCCGCGTGTTGCACTCCCAACAAGCTCTTTCAACATTTCCGAGGCAAACATTACTTAGAAATAAGGCTGACAGAAGATGTCAAACTACGTTTTTCTCATTGATGCCAACAAAAAACCGATGAATCCGGTTCATCCCAGTCACGCCAGAAAACTTTTAGATTCGGGCAAGGCTGCGGTGTTTCGGCGCTATCCGTTCACACTGCTCCTCAAGCGAGTAGTAGAAAACATTGTTGTTCATCCGCTCACACTCAAGATCGATCCCGGTTCTAAAGTGACAGGCATCTCGCTTGTCACTGACCGTAATGAAGCGATCTGGGGGGTAGAATTAGAGCATCGAGGGCAACAGATCGAAGATGCTTTACAGTCCCGTCGTGCAGTTCGTAGAGGACGCAGAAATCGCAATACTCGCTATCGTCAAGCCAGATATTTCAATCGTAAACGTCCTCAAGGATGGTTGGCGCCATCTTTGATGCACCGAGTTTTGACGACTGAAACATGGATAAAACGACTCCGCAAGTTTGCACCTATCGGAGATATCAAGTTAGAGCTTGTCCAATTCGATACGCAACAGCTAGAGAATCCTGAAATCTCTGGCATTGAATATCAGCAAGGCGAATTACAAGGTTACGAAGTTCGTGAGTATCTACTTGAAAAGTGGGAGCGAAAATGTGCTTACTGTGATGCCGAAAATATTCCGTTGCAAATCGAGCATATCCAACCTAAAGCTAAAGGTGGCTCTAACCGAATTTATAACCTGTGTTTGGCTTGCGAAAAGTGCAATCTTAAAAAAGCAACTCAGGATATTAGGGATTTCTTGAAAGGCAAGTCCGATCTAGCTTCGAGAATCCTCTCTTGGGCCAAATCTCCTCTCAAAGATGCGGCTGCTGTGAATTCTACTCAGTGGAAATTGTTTAAAACCTTGAAAGTCACTGGATTGCTTGTCACTACTGGCACTGGCGGACAAACGAAGTTCAATAGAACTCGATTAGGACTGCCTAAAGAACATTGGATTGATGCTGCCTGTGTGGGTGTCACTCCATCCTTGAAAATCTTAACCACTCGCATTTTGAGAGTTAAGGCAACAGGAATGGGAGGAAGGCAACGATGCCAGACGGATAAGTTTGGGTATCCCCAGAAACATCGTCCATTACGTCCGATTTTCGGTTTTTGTACTGGGGACATTGTTCGGGCTGATGTCCCGAAAGGTAAGTACAAAGGGACGTTCACTGCTAGAGTTTGTCCTATGTCAGATGGAAGAGGTGAGTTTGTTATTGACAAAAAACGGAGGTCAATCAGGTTGGAATATTGCACAACTGCTCACAGGAAAGATGGTTACAGCTATGCCTGAAAACATACTCAAAAAAGAAGGAGTGTCTAGATATGTCCACCAATAATTATCGAACAGTATGAACCCCCTTTTTAGAAAGCTCTTGGGCCCCCGACAAACAGAGTATCTGATAGTAAATCACAATTTCATTATTCAGGAAACCTCTGCCGAAGTGCAGAATTATGCCGATACTCCGGGTGACGCGCTCCCCGGTACAGATGCTCGCATCTGTTTTCCCGAACTGATTGGAATTGAAAATATCCTCATGTCGATCGTGATGGGAAGGCGGCCGAGTTTTGAACTCAAAGGAATCGCTCGGTTTGCCGACAACAACCGCCCTTTATACTTCGATATGTTGGCGATAGAACATGAAAACGAACAAGATGTGGCAAGTAATTTGCTAATTTTGATTGAAGATGCCACCGAAAAAATGGTGATGAAGCAATCCTTGATTCAGAGAGCGAATGAAGCTAATCTTTTACTGAGCGCCTTAGCCGCTTCAAAAGATTATATAGATAAAGTGATTCGCTCCATGGGCGATGCTTTGTTGGTGACAACAACATTAGGAATTATCAAAACAGTCAATCAATCGGCACAATGGTTATTTGGGTACAGCGAAGCAGAATTGATCGACCAGCCCCTCTCAATCGTAGTAGTCGAAGAAACATTGCTTTACCAAGGTCGGCACCGCTATATTTTGTCTCAAAAAGAGCTGCTCAGAGAATTGGAAGTAGTCTGCACTACTAAATCGGGAGAAGAAATTTGGGTAGAATTTTCCTGCTCGGCAATTCAGACAGAATTAGACGGACTTTATGATTTCATCTATATCGGCAGAGACATCACAGAACGCAAGCAAGAAGACATGGAAATTCGTCGCTCTCTGGTAAAAGAGCAAGAACTCAGACAGCTTAAATCTCGTTTTTTCTCGATGCTGGCTCACGAATTCGGCAATCCTTTAAATACAGTATTATTTGCTACTCAAATTCTCAAAGAATATGGGGACGAAATTACCCAAGCCGAAAAACAAGAATACCTCCAACACGTTAAATCAGCATCTAAACACATGGCTCAGCTATTAGATGACGTGCGGTTGCTCAGCAGCGCCGAAGCTGGAAAACTCCAATTCAATCCCGCACCACTTGACTTGCGAAAATTTTGCAGCGAGTTAGTAGAATCAATAAAAATTAGCTACGGACAAAATCATAAAATTAATTTTGTTTGCAGAAAATCTATTCTGCCTGGGAAAAAAACAGCTCCGGAATCGGAGGTACCAGAATACTCGCCCGCACTGGATGCCAAATTGCTGCGGCACATCTTGACAAATTTGCTGTCAAATGCTGTCAAATATTCGCCGATCGACAGCTATATTGATTTTCAATTAAATTATCATAGTGAAGAAGCTATATTTAAAATAAAAGATGCGGGCATTGGCATTCCTATAGAAGACCAAGAACAACTGTTTGAATCTTATTACCGGGCCCAAAATGTCGGAAAAATACCTGGTACAGGGCTGGGTTTATCTATAGTTAAACAGTGTGTAGACCTGCACGGAGGTCAAATCGAATTTTCCAGCGACACAGGGTTAGGCACTACCTTTGTAGTCACAATTCCATTTGCAAAACAGAGGTAATACGATTTTCGATTTTAGAATTGGGAATGACTGTGATGATATTGAGCTTGCCTAGAGTTGCATTTTCTTTGAAATTGATATCAAGAGGTTAATCTCAGATCGTTTGATACAGAGGGCACGTTCACCAAATAAATGGGCGGAGCGAAGTGGAGGGCTGAAGCCCCGTCCTTCTAGGACGGCTTTAATTCTTCTGATTCTATCGGAGAGTCATGATATAATAGAGTAAGTAAAGTGCCAGCAAAAATGAAAGCAAGGTATCGCTATAGATTCTATCCGACCGACCAACAGAAACAGAGCCTAGCTCAGTTATTTGGCTGCGTTCGCGTAGTCTGGAATGATGCTCTTGCACTTTGTAAACAGTCTGAGAAAAAGCCAAGTTCGGCAGAACTTCAAAAAACAGTAATAACCAGAGCGAAACAAACTGAGGAAAGAACTTGGCTGAGTGAAGTCTCGGTAGTTCCATTACAACAATCTGTAGCCGCTCTGGAAACAGCTTTTAAGAACTTTTTCGATTCGTGTAAAGGAACGAGAACAGGGCGAAAAGTTGGATATCCTAAGTTCAAGAAAAAAACAAACATCCAATCGGCAAGGCTTACTATCCGTGGTTTTTCCATGAAGGAAGATGGCGGTGTCTATCTAGCTAAAATCGGCATCGTCAAACCGATTTGGTCTAGGGTTTTACCATCTGAGCCTAGTTCTGTAACTGTCATCAAGGATTGCGCTAACCGATATTTCCTTAGCTTTGTCGTAGAGGTTAACCCCCATCGAGTTGATGTCAAGAATCAAAGTATTGGCATTGATTTGGGAATTAAAACCTTTGCTGTGATGAGCGATGGAACGGCAGCCCAAAGTCCTAGTTACAAACAGTTAGAACGGAAAATCCGCAGATTGCAACGCAAACTAGCAAGACAACCCAAAGATTCCAAACGCAGAAATAAAACCCGCCTCCAGATTGCTAAATGGCACAACCAAATAGCGGATACCCGGAAAGACTTCCTGCACAAATTGTCTACTAAAATAGTCAACGATAACCAAGTGATTGTTTTAGAAGATTTGAATGTATCGGGCATGGTCAAAAACCGCAAACTTGCAAGGGCTATCAGTCAGCAAGGGTGGTATGAATTTAGGGTGCTATGTGAGGGTAAATCCGAGAAATTGGGCAGAGAGTTGAGGGTAATCAGCCGTTGGGAACCTACAAGCCAAACTTGCTCAGATTGCGGGTTTAAATGGGGGAAATTAGATCTTTCAATTCGGGAGTTAATCTGTTTAAACTGCGGTATACATCAAGATAGGGATTTGAACGCAGCAAGAAATATAAATCAAGTCGGGATAGGGCATTGCCACGACTTTAAACAGACACAGAGAGAAGGTAAGACCACTTGTGGCACATCTCGGTGAAGTGTCAAGAATCCCACGGTACGGCCGGGGAGTATGTCAACACTACAAAATCCAACATGACAACCCTGTTAAACAAATTGTTGGTTCCCCACCACTTGGAGTACCTAGCACTGGATCAAGACTTTCTTATCGCAGAGACATCTCTCAATGTGCAGCGGTTTGCCGACTGTCCCGAGGAAGTAGTGACCGGAAACGATGTCCGCATTCCCTTTCCCGAATTGCTGGGAACTGAAGAAATTTTAATCGATATTTTGGAAGGGCGGTTGCCAAATTTTGAATTAAAAGCGATGACGCGAGTATTAGAAAATGGCTCGCGGCTTTATTTTGATATGTATATCGTCGAGTTCAGCAATGATGATAGCGAGCAAAGATTAATTGTATTTTTTGAAGACGTAACCGACAGGATGGGTTTGGAACAAACTCTAGTCCAAGCTACCAATGAAATGAATATTTTATTGAGTACCTTAGCCGCTACTAATAATTATGTTGAAAAAATTATTACTTCCATGGCAGAAGTTTTGTTGGTGACAACGGCCTCGGGAAAAATCAAAAAAGTCAATCAAGCGGCTCAAGATTTGTTCGGTTATAGCGAATCGCAATTAGTAGGTCAGCCAATAGACAGTCTTGCTGCTGAGGGCGAATCTTTGCAAGCAGTCAGCCAAGAGTCGCCTCAACAATCTCAAACTAACACTGAAATAATTTGCACGGCAAAAACAGGAGAAAAGCTCACGGTTTCCTTTTCCTGTACGGCGATTCCAAGTGACATGAAAAGTGTTTCGGCAACTTCTGTGGCCCTCCAGGATTTTGTGTATATTGGTCGCGACATGACATACAGACAGCGAGCTCGCAAGCGAAAAGCAGCTCAGTACGTGACCACTCACATCCTCTCTACATCCGAAACAATCAAAAAAGCTTTAGAAGCGATTCTCCCCGCAATTTGCGAAAGTTTGGGGTGGCATACTGCCGAACTTTGGATGCCGCCGGAAGCTGGGGAAAAACTGCTGTTAGGAAGTAAGAGAATAACTGCGATTTCCGACCCCAATTTGCTGCGGTGTGTCACCAGTTGGACAAAACCCTCAGTTTCTATACCCAAATTTGCCGAATCTGCCGAACAAATGATTTGTGGATTCGGGGAAGGATTGTCAGGTCTCATTTGGGCCAGCGGTTCGTCTCAGTGGATTGCGGATGTAACAGAAAGCGAAATTTTCATTCGCAGAGAAATTGCCGCAGAAGAAGGACTGCACGGAGCTTTTGGCTTCCCAATTTTGGGGGACTACGAGCAGGAAAATTCTGAAAGGTCTGTGTTGGGGGTGATGACTTTTTTTAGCTGCGAAGTGCAGTGTTTTGATGAAGAATTGCTCCAGACAATGGCAACAATCGGCAGCCAACTGGGTCAATTTATTAAGCGCAAGCAAGCGGAAATAGCTTTGCGGGAAAGCGAAGAACAATTACGAGACTTATTTGAAAATGCTACTGACTTAATTCAAAGTATTGGAGCAGACGGTCATTTTTTGTATGTAAATCGGGCTTGGCGGGAAACTCTGGGCTACAGCGAAGCAGAAATTGCTCAAATGACTGTTTTTGATATCATTCATCCCAACAGTTCGCCAGAGTCTATGGAGATATTATATCAAGCTATTACTAAAAAAAGTGTCTATGAAAATACTTTTTATCCCCACTCTATTCAAATAATATTTATTACTAAGGAACACGAACAAATTTTGCTAGAAGGTAGCATAAACTGTAAGTTTTTGGAAGGTTCTTTAGTAGCGATTCGCGCTATTTTGCGAGACATTACTGCTCGCAAGATGGCGGAAGATGCTCTAGCAAAATCTGCGTCCTTGCTGCAAGCAACTTTTGATTCTACTGCGGACGGTATTTTAGCTATTGACAGGAGCGGAAAAATAGTTACTTTCAATCGCGAATTTGTGGAAATGTGGGGGGTACCTAGCGACGTGATGGCGCTGCGAGACGACGCAACAACGATCGCCTTTGTGCAGAACCAACTCAAAGACCCGCAAGCATTCCAAGAGAGAATAGAATCGCTTTACGACCAGCCAGAAGCCGAAAGTTTTGATTTGTTGGAATTTCAGGACGGCCGATTTTTTGAACGCTATTCGGAACCGCAGCGGCTGGGAGATAAAATTATCGGTAGAGTCTGGAGTTACCACGACATTACGGAACGCAAGCACGCAGAAGATGCCCTGCGGGAAGAACAAGAAAAATCGGAAAAGCTGCTGTTAAATATCTTGCCAAACCCCATAGCAGAACGGCTCAAACAAAACGAAACTACTATTGCCGAATACTTTCCGGAAGTGACTGTTTTGTTTGCAGATATTGTGGGGTTTACAGCTTTGTCTTCTGTCATGAACCCGATCGACCTCGTGGAGCTCCTGAATAAGATTTTCTCAGGATTCGACCTGTTGTGCGAGCAGCACGGCCTAGAGAAAATCAAGACCATCGGCGACGCATACATGGCTGTAGGAGGGCTGCCCTACCCTCGGGCAGACCATGCAGAGGCGATCGCCCAAATGGCCCTAGATATGCAAAGAGAGATAGCTCGGTTTAACGGTCTGAATAAGAAATATTTTAGCATCCGCATCGGCATCCACAGCGGCCCGGTTGTTGCCGGAGTGATTGGCATCAAAAAGTTTATTTACGATTTGTGGGGCGATACGGTAAATATCGCTTCCCGCATGGAATCTCATGGTTTGCCTTGGCGGATTCAAGTCAGTGAAACTACTTATGACTTATTGAAAGACAAATATTTGCTGGAAGGGCGCGGAACTATTGAAGTTAAAGGTAAAGGGGCTATGAAAACTTATCTGCTTGTTGGTAAAAAATAAGTTGACAGTTGGCAGTTGACAGTTGACAGTTGACAGTTGACAGTTGGCAGTTTGTAGTTGAGAGTTGACTTCTGGCAAAAGTCGGGAACAGGGAACAGGGAATGGGGAAACGGGGGAACGGGGAAACGGGAAAACGGGGAACAAAAATTAATGCAAACAACATCGCAAAAATACTTTCGCAAGAGGTCTAGTGGACAGTTGGCAGTTGGCAGTGGACAGTTGAGAGTTGAGAGTTGAGAGTTGAAAGTTGGCAATAGTCAGTAGTCAGTTGGCATAGTGCGAACTCATATAGCTTGCGAACAGCAGTCATCAGGGAAGCATCTCAGTTTTGTATTTATCGTGCTAGCGTCCTCGCTCGCATATTGTACAATACGCCAGTTCCCGACAGCACTCAAAGAAAAAATGCTTTTGACAAAAATGAGATGCTTCCAGTCATCAGTCAGTAGTTATCAGTCATCAGGCTGATGGCTAAAAGTGTTGCTAAAGTTAGTTAGGAATACTTTTTGGCTAATACTTGTGGAACTTCCTAATTTGTCGGTAAATTTACGATCGCCTTTAGAATTTGTCGATCGCCATCCTGTGACAGTTTCGCCCTCAACTTCCATCGGAGATGCGATCGCCCTAATGCGTCTGGCGATGGATGCTTGTCCGCTACCGAATTCACCTGTGCACTCAAACGAAACGGTAAAAGCATCAATTAGTTGCATCTTAGTGGTCGAGGAAAATCAGCTAGTCGGATTGCTAAGGTTGGCAGATCTGCTGAACTTAGCCACCGCCTATGGATGGCAAGAAATGAAAGTTTCCGGCGCCATGACGCGGAATTTAATTGTCTTAAAAGAATCAGATTTTACAGATATTTTTACCGCATTTAAGCTATTTTGTCAATACTCGATCGATTGTTTGCCAATTGTAGATGAACGGGGTCAGCCAGTAGGTTTAGTCACCGCAGAAAGAATTCACCCAGAAATTTACAGCCTCGTCAAAATGTTGCAGCAAGAAGTTGTCAAACTTCAGCAAAAACAGTGTGAACTCTTAGAAAGTAAGTCAGAAATCGAAAAACAAGTCAGCGATCGCCAAAATGCCGAAAATGCCCTGCGGGAGAGCGAGGCGCGCTACCGGGCGATTGTGCAACACCAAAGCGAACTGATTTGCCACTACCTCCCCGACGGCAAATTCACATTTGTCAATCAAGCTTACTGTCGCTATTTCGGCGTGCAACCAGAAGACTTGCTCGGTAACAGTTTTATGCCACTGATCCCAGAAGTAGACCGAGAATTTTTTCAAGAACAATATGCTTCTTTGTCTCCGGAAAAGCCTGTGTTTACTTGCGAACACCGAGTAATTTTGCCGAGCGGGGAAATTCGTTGGCAGCAGTGGAGCGATCGGGCTATATTCGACAAAAATGGAGAAATTGTGGAGTATCAAGCTGCCGGTCGGGATGTCACCGATCGCAAACAAGCAGAAATCGCTTTGCAGCAACTCAATGCAGAGTTAGAAATGCGAGTCCAGCAGCGCACTAAATTTTACGAACTGGCAGTATCGGCGGGCAAAGTGGGGGTTTGGGACTGGAATTTGGAAACCGACGAAATCTACGTCGATCCGTCTTTAAAAGCTTTGTTGGGCTATCAAGACGCAGAGATTCCCAACTGCATGGAACATTGGGTATCTCTGGTTCACCCGGACGATCGAGTTGCAGTTGGGGCAGCAGTAAATGCTTATCTAGAGGGTGTGACAGAAATTTTTGAAGTCGAACACCGGATGCTGCACAAAGACGGTAGCAACTGCTGGATGCTTGCCCGCGGGACTGCTGTTCGATCGCCCGACGGCAAAGCCTACAGACTGATCGGGACTGACACCGACATTACCGATCGCAAATTGACCGCAGAAAAACTGCAAAACTCCGAAGCTGAACTGCTGGCGCTGTTTAATGGCATAACGGATATCGTCCTAGTTTTAGACGCCAGCGGCCGCTACCTCAAAGTCGCCCCCACGGCTCCCCAATTGCTGTACAAACCGGCTAATGAAGTGCTGGGCAAAACCCTGGCGGAAATCTTCCCAGAAGCCGAAGCTAATTTTGTCCTGGGCCACATTCGCCAAACATTGGCATCTGGGCAAACCCACAGAATTGAATACAGCATGGAAATTGAGGGCAAGTTAATCTGGTTTGATGGCAGTATTTCGCCGCTGGGAGTCGATCGGGTGATGTGGGTAGCGCGAGACATTACTGCTCGCAAACAGGCAGAAGCCGCACTGCAAAAGAGTGAGGAAAAGTTTCGCAATTTGTTTGACGATGCTCCAATTGCGATCGGTTTGGCAAGCGTGCACGATTACCGCGCGATCGAGGTGAATGAAGCTTACCGCCAGATGTTGGGCTACAGCGATGAGGATTGGGCGGTAATGAGTTTCGCTGATGTCACCCACCAGGAAGATTTACCAGCAGATGTCGAGCAAGTCAAGCAGTTGGTCGAGGGCAATATTCCTCGCTTTCAAATGGAAAAACGCCTGATTAAGAAAAATGGCGAGCTGATGTGGGCAAACATGACGGTGACGCTGATTCGGGATGGCGAGGGCCTGCCTCTCTACAGCATGGCTGCGATCGAAGATATCAGTTACCGCAAGCGGGCAGAAATGGAATTGCAGCAGTTAAAAGAACGCCTGCAATTTTTACTTGCTTCTAATCCTGCGGTAATTTTTACTGCCGCTGCGGCGGGGAAATTTTGTATTACTTACATCAGCGACAACGTTCAGGCAATCGTTGGCTACGATCCGCAAGAAGTGTTAGCAGATTCTAACTTTTGGTCTGGCAGGATTCACGCTGAAGATCTGCCACAATTTATACTAAATTTTTCTGCTTTGTCTGAGGGTAAAAATTGCATTTACGAGTACCGCTTTCTGCATAAAGATGGAATGTACCGCTGGCTGCGGACAGAACTGAAACTATTGGTTGACAGCAAGGGCATTCCGATCGAAATTATTGGTTACGCCGCCGATATCAGCAATTCTAAATGCGCTGAAATAGGTTGGCGGCAGCAGTTCGAGCAAGAACGGCTGGTGGAGGCGATCGCCCGTCGCGTCCGCCAATCTTTGCAATTAGAGGAAATTCTCAACACCACGGTTGCCGAACTCCAGCAAGTCTTGTTAGCCGATCGAGTTTTGGTATATCAAATTTTACCGGAAATTGGCGGCCGAGTCATTGCTGAAGCGGTGGTAGAAGGATGCAGTCGGCTGATAGATAGATTTTTTGCCGCAGAGGTTTTTCCGGCCGAATGTTATCAGCTTTATTTGCAAGGACGAATTTGTGCAATTTCCGAGCTAGATGACCCCTCCATTACACCTTGTATGATGGAATTTCTGCAACAAATTGAAGTTAGGGCTAAGTTAGCAGTCCCAATTATTCAGCACAGCCAACTTTGGGGATTGCTAATCGCGCACCAGTGCGATGGGCCCCGGGAGTGGCAAGAATGGGAAATGAATTTATTTCAGCAGTTGGTGAATCAATTGGCGATCGCCATTCAGCAATCTCTACTTTACCAGCAACTGCAAGCTGAACTGAGCGATCGCTTCCAAGCCGAGGCAAATTTAAAAAACTCCCTCAAAGAGAAAGAGATTTTGCTCAAAGAGATTCACCACCGCGTTAAAAACAACCTCTGCGTAGTTGCCAGCCTGTTAGAATTGCAATCTAACACGGTTGCCGACCCCCAAATAGCCAAAATGTTTGAAGAAAGTCAGAACCGCCTGTACTCTATGGCTCTGATTCACGAGAAACTGTACCGCTCGACTAACCTGGCACAAATTAATTTTGGCGAATATCTAGAAGATTTGGTCAGTAACTTGTTTCAGTCTTACAATATAAGTGACAACCGCATTCAGTTGCAGGTATTAGCTGAACAAATCTCCCTAAACATTGAGACTGCTACTCCCTGCGGCTTAATTGCTAATGAATTGGTTTCAAATACCCTGAAACACGCTTTTCCTCACGATGCGAGCGGTACAGTTAGTGTACAATGCTATCAGACTGGCGATCGGGAAATCCACCTCTTCGTTAAGGATAACGGCATTGGCTTTCCTGAAAACATAGATTTTAGGAAAACTAACTCGATGGGCTTTCAAGTTGTCTGTACTTTAACCGAGCAGTTAGAAGGAACCATCGAAATGTCAAGAGAAATCGGCACAGCCTTTCACTTAGTATTTAACGAGTTAATTTACTCGCAAAGGTTCTAAAATCATGAGTTTTCCAGAGCAAACAATTAATAATATTAATATTTTAATTGTAGAAGACGAGCTATTGATCGCTAAAAACTTATCTCAAAAATTAGAAAAATTTGGATATAAAATCGCCGATATTGTTTCTTCAGGAGCCGATGCCATCCATCGCGCAGGCGAACTCAAACCAGATTTAATTTTAATGGATATAGTAATCAAAGGCGAGATTGACGGCATAGTAACAGCAGCAATAATTCATCAACAATTAGATATCCCCATTATCTATACAACTGCTTATGCCGACGACGAAACTTTGCAGCGAGCAGAAAATACTGGTTCTTATGGCTACCTCCTCAAACCGTTTAAAGAAAGAGAAATGCACGCTACCATCAAGATAGCGCTGAGCAAACATCAAGAAGCCGTTGAAATGCAAAAACTCATGGCACTAGCAGCAGCGAAAAGCGAAAATAGAACGCGATTTGTTTCAATGGCATACCACGATTTAAACACTCCTTTGACTACCATACAGCTCTCGGCTGAAATGCTGGAAGATAGCGATCTGAAAATATCGCCAGGAACAAAAAATAAAAATGTCAATCGCATTAAAAAAGCCGTCAGCAATATGAGTGAATTGCTGGACGATATTTTAATGCTCAGCAAAGCAGAAGCAGGCAAACTTTCATTGAATTTAAATCAACTAAATGTGACAGAGTTCTGCACATCTATTTTTGAAGAACTGCAACCGATCGTCACCGATAAACACCTTGTAACTTTTCTCGCCCAAACAGAGCCACTCCACGCCAATCTTGACGCAAAACTGCTGCACCAATTGCTGACTAATTTGCTTTCAAACGCTATAAAATATTCTCCCAATGGCGGTAATATTAGTTTAGAATTAAGCTGCGAAAACCAGCAAATAATATTTTGCGTTCGAGATGAGGGAATTGGGATGACAGCGGGATATGAAGAAAAACTCTTTCAGCAGTTTGAACGAGGTGCGAATGTAGGCAAGATTAAAGGTTCGGGTTTGGGACTCTGCATTGTCAAACACATAGTTGACCTGCACGGCGGTACAATAAGTGTGGAAAGTGCGATCGGTAAAGGTACTACATTTATTGTGGCGCTGCCTTTTTTGAGTCATTAATCATTGGGCATTGGCCAAACAGGGCATTGGCCAAACAGGGCATTGGCCAAACAGGGCATTGGCCAAACAGGGCATTGGTCAGAGTGCGCGCTTACCTAAATGATTCATCAAGATTTGTAGGGGTAGTGCCCCTGTGCCTACCCCCTATCCATCGGGGCAACCCAGGGTATTTTATTCTCATAAACAAAATTAGGTATGTAGTTGCGCTTCAGCGCTCTTTCCTAAGATTCGGAAAGAGCGCTGAAGCGCAACAACGTACCTTTGAGCGATACTTTTGGTAGTTTTAGATCTCCTATCCTGACAATTACAAGAATTATGAAAATGATGCGAGGATTGCTATAGATGTATTTTTGTCTGAGGGAATCCGTAAGGGCGGGTTCGCCAATTATCTATAATTCCAACTAACAATATACATAAACCCGCCCTCCCCACTAATAGTTAAAATTAGTCATTTTTCAGCAAATCTATGCGGAGATAGAATCACGCGCGAGCGAAGCTATCTCGAAAGGAATCGCCCCATCTTTTTCTCCCGCCGCCCAATTAGCAAATCGCTCAGCCAAAGCAGGTACAATTGCCAACGGATTGCTCAAACCAGAAAAAACGTTCAATCCGGGGCGATCGCGAATTTCCCCCACTACGGGCAACCTATCAGCGCTAAATGCCACAATACAATCATGCCAAGTTGCCGGTAAATCTGCCGCATCTGGCAAAACCTTGGCGATACCTGCACGAATTGCCGTTTCGCTGGTTTCGCGATCGACTTTCGCGTTCAAATCGCTCAAAGTGCGAGACAATTGGCCGATCCGCAAACTCCCGTCATTAAATTGAATTGCACCGACATCTAAAATCGGCGGTACTAACTCTTTACCCGGTTCGTCCCAAAGAAAATCCACCTCAATTTTACTCGATTGTGCTTCCAATTCAAAACGTTTTAATAGCGCGGGCATCACCAAAGTCCTGAGTTTCAAGTCCACAGGTGCCGTCTCCAAAATCTCAGCACGACTAAAATAAACTCCCACAGAAATACCAGCCGCTTTTAGCAAACTACGACTCCAACCTCCAGCACAAATCACCGCATTTTCGCAGGCATAACTTTCGCCTACCGTCTTGACACCGGAAATCCGATTTCCTTCTGCTATTAAACCAGTTACTTCCGCAATTTCTCTGATTCCTCCCAACCGCAAAAACCCTTGACAATAAGCTTGATTTGTGGCATTCGGCGAAATGTGACCGTGACGGACAGTTAGAGCTCCGGCGATCGCACTTTTGTTCAGCAAAGGTTCCAACTCCCCAGCTTCTGCAACGCTCACAAGCTGGGGAGGAATCGCAAAGTGTGCGTAATTAGCCGCGACTTTTTCCGGATCGGTACCCGCATCAATTGTCAGCAACAAATCCAACTCGCGAAACTCAGTATCAGCATCTAATTCCGCAGATAAATTGCGGTGACGTTCGATACCTTCTGCACATAATTGCCGAGTTAAGTCAGTCGTACCCGACCAATAAGCCAAACCGCCGTAACTAAAACGAGTAGCATTTTGCATGGTAGCATCTCGTTCTAAAAGCAGCACAGCAAAACCTTTTTTTGCGAGTTCGTAACTCAGTGCTGCACCAGTAATCCCGCCGCCGACAACAATCCAGTCGTAATTTTTCATGGTAATTCAAAAGGAGAAAAGATCGTGCTTCGATTTTAACTTAGAAAAGTTCGGCGGTTGAAACCGCTACTACATAAACAAAGTCCGCCTCCGCGGACTAACAAATAAAGAATGCTTTTCCAAAAGCCTTCAGCCTTGAACCATGCCTCTACCTACAGAAAGAGCTGAGGTGCGATCGCCATAAGTGAAACTTCCACCCCTTGGGAGATGCTCGCAACCGGAAATTTTTCGTTCAATAGTAGTAATTACAAGCAGAAAATTAGAAATACCAGAGAGGTTTTATGAGTATCGACAAACCGGGCAAAGATATGCGCCGCACTGTCAATCCGGGCGATCGCATTTCCGAAGAACCGCAAAGCATCGAAGAAAAAGCTCAGCAATTAGCAGTTGACCACGTGCCAGACATCACGGGAGATACAGTTACAGTTCCCACTTATTTCATCGTAGACGAACCGGATGGGGAAAAGAAAGCTTTGCACCACGTCAAAGACGCTGAGGAAATTTCTGACGTAATTCGGCAGGCCCGCGTTGACGAAAATGGCGATCGCATTTGGGATTGAGTTCAATCCAATAAAAACCGGTTTGTACAAAATTTATCGGTAGAAATCATGGAAACAAATCAAAGAAATAGTACGCCCTTTCCGAATGTTCCGCCGATTCTAGAAAGTGACGACAGAGAGTATCGCGATGCGGGCATTACCAGTACAGTTTCAGTTGCAGGTCATCCCCTTCACCCCGTAATCGTCACCTTTCCGGTAGCCTTTTTAGTCGGGGCCGCGGGCACGGATATCGGTTATTGGCTTACCAGCGATCCGTTTTGGGCGAGAGCTTCGGTTTGGCTGATTGGTGCAGGTTTTGCTGCGGGGATTTTGGCCGCAATCACGGGCTTTTTAGATTTTGCAAGAATTAAAAGAGTGCGCGATCGCAGTGCCGGCTGGTTGCACATGGGCGGGAATGTGGCGGCTATGGTACTTTCCCTGATTAACCTGGTGTTGCGACAAGGAAATCCGGCTGAGCCGATCGTTTTTACAGGTTTAGCTTTGTCGATCGTCGTTGCAAGTTTGCTGGGCGTTACAGGCTGGTTCGGCGGCGAACTAAGTTTTCGCCACAAAGTCGGCGTCATTGGCCCTAGCAGTCACAATCAGTAGGTTTGCGATCGTTTGTAGTAAGGACTTCAGTTCGTCTTGATGCGTAGAGAATGAAGGACTAAAGTCCTCACTACGAACCTTTGTTTTTTCGTTTGTAGTAAGGACTTCAGTCCGTCTTGATGGGTGGAGAATGAAGGACTAAAGTCCTCACTACGAACCTTTGTTTTTTCGTTTGTAGTAAGGACTTCAGTCCGTCTTGATCGTGGAGAATGAAGGACTAAAGTCCTCACTACGAACCTTTGTTTTTTCGTTTGTAGTAAGGACTTCAGTCCGTCTTGATGGGTGGAGAATGCAGGACTAAAGTCCTCACTACGAACCTTTGTTTTTTCGTTTGTAGTA
>NZ_JAHREU010000060.1:0-44891 GCF_020883145.1 Microcoleus sp. CAWBG27 | reverse complement strand
GATGTACTCCACAGTAGCGTTTAAAGTCTTTGGGGGTTAACTTTTGTAATTCTTCGTAATTCATATTCTCAATCTAATTTTTGTTTTATTTTACCTCGAACGATTGCACTTTCGCAAGAGGTCTAATCAGTCGATCGTAGATGCAATCTATGCAGAATTTGAGAATGCAGAGCTCATTGTTAGCCCGGAAGAGGTGAAGGATTTGCGGGTGCATGGCAAGTTGCTGCTGTTGCTGGATGGCGTGAATGAAATACCATCGCAACAAGGGCACAAAGATTTGCAGCAATTTCACGAGCACAATTCCCATACGCGGATGATTTTCACGACGCGGGATTTGGCGCTGGGCGGATCTTTCGGAATTGAGAAACAACTGGAGATGTGCGCGCTGACGCAACCGCAGATGCGGGAGTTTGTGCACAAACATTTGCCACAACATGGAGATTCGTTGCTGCGACAATTACGTGATAGCTTGCGTAAGATAGCAGAAACGCCGTTGCTGTTGAAGATGATGTGTGAGGTATTTGAAAATACCGGGGAAATTCCCCAGAGTAAGGGCGAATTGTTTCAGAAGTTCGATCGCCAGTATAACGAGTTTAAGGACGATGCCTGGTTTTTGGAGGATTTTTCGCTGTTTAAGTCGGAGTTTTTGGAGCAGTTGGCTTTTGTGATGTTGCAGCAGCCTACGAAAAGCTTGGTGATTCGTCGCGATCGGGCTGGGATAATTTTGGAGGGCTGGTTGCGCGATCGGGGGGTAATGGATGCGCCAATAAAGGCAAGAAAATGGCTAAAAGATCTGCTAAAACATCATCTGTTGCAGGTGGCGGCAAAGCCGGAGGAAATTGAGTTTCATCACCAATTATTTCAGGAGTATTATGCGGGGCTGGCGTTGCAGAAACTTTTTGATGATAAGCATCCAGATGTAATTGAGGATGAACGGTTAAAGCATTTTTATTTAAATTATTTTAAATGGAAGGAACCTCTGGCGTTCATGCTGTCGTTGTTGGAGGATAAGAAGGAGGCGGAGCGGGTGGTGCGGCTGGCTTTGGAGGTGGATGTGATGTTGGGGGCGCGGCTGGCGGGGGAGGTACAGCGGGATTTTCAGAAGCGCACGGTTGGGTTGGTGGATGGGTTGGATGTGCCGGGGTGGTTGAAGGTTGGGCTTTTAGGCGAAGTGCGATCGGATGATGCGATTCCAGGCTTACTTAAATTCGTTGAAGATTCAGACTCTGATGTGCGTGGGAGGGTGGCAGATGCGTTAGGTGCGATCGGTTCCGAGGTGGCGATTTCTGAATTGTTTAAACTCGTTGAAGATTCAGACTCTAATGTGCGTAGTAGCGTAGCATATGCCTTTGGTGAAATCGGTTCCGAGGTGGCGATTTCTGAATTGCTTAAACTCGTTAAAGATTCGGACTCTGATGTGCGTTGTAGTGTAGCATATGCGTTAGGCAAAATCGGTGACAAGGCAGCGATTCCAGGATTGCTTAAACTCATTGAAGATTCAGACTCTGATGTGCATTGGAGTGGGGCAGAAGCTTTATGCAAAATCGGTGACAATTCAGCGATTACAGGATTGCTTAAACTCGTTGAAAAATCAAACTATGCTATGCGTAGGATAGCGGCAGATGCGTTGTGCAAAATCGGTAACAAGGCAGCGATTTCTAAATTGCTTAAACTCCTTAAACATTCAGACTCAGATGTGCGTTGTAGTGTAGCAGAACCCTTAGGCAAAATCGGTAACAAGGCAGCAATTGAGGGATTGCTTAAACTCCTTGAAGATTCAGAATATTCTATGCGTAGGATGGCGACAGATGCCTTAGGCAACATCAATAACAAGGCAGCAATTCAGGGATTGCTTAAACTCGTTGAACATTCCGACTCTGATGTGCGATCGAGTGCGGCAGATGCCTTAGGTAACATCGGTGACAAGGCAGCAATTGAGAGATTGCTTAAACTCATTGAAGATTCAGACTCTGATGTGCGTTGGAGTGCGGCAAATGCCTTAGGCAACATCGGTGACAAGGCAGCGATTCCAGGATTGCTTAAACTCGTTGAAGATTCAGACTCTGATGTGCGATCGAGTGCGGCAGATGCCTTAGGCAACATCGGTGACAAGGCAGCGATTCCAGGATTGCTTAAACTCGTTAAAGATTCAAAATCTGCTGTGCGTTTTAGTGTGGCAAAGGCCTTAGACAAAATCGGTGACAACGCAGCAATTGAGGGATTGCTTAAACTCGTTGAAGATTCAAACTCTGCTGTGCGTGAGAAAGTGGCAAAGGCTTTAGGCAAAATCGGTGACAAGGCAGCAATTGAGGGATTGCTTAAACTCGTTAAAGATTCAAAATCTGCTGTGCGTTTTAGTGTGGCAGAGGCCTTAGGCAAAATCGGTGACAAGGCAGCAATTGAGGGATTGCTTAAACTGGTTGAAGATTCAGACTTTTATCGTTGGATAGCGGCAGAAGCCTTAGCCAATATCGCTAAGCAGCACAAAGAGAAAGTCGCCCCCCATCTCCCCCACCTCCTCACCTTAATTCCCTCCAAATCCGGCACAGAAGTTCACCGCCTCATCCTCGCCATCCAAGCCGCCTGCAAATACTACAACTACCCGATTCGTCAGTTGTCCCTAACACAGCAGCCAGCCAAACCACCCCAACCAAACGAGCTCCTTGCTAAAATTGACGAAACCACCCAGCAAATCCACAAAAAAACAAAACAAATGGCAGATCAACCCACCCAAGACTTCTCCAATTCAACCTTCCACGCCCCCGTCAACTTCGCCCCCAACTACGGCAATCAAGCCCAAAACCTCACCATCGCTGCCCAGCAATCCTCCCCTGAAGCTGCACTGAATGCAGTGGTGCAAATCATTCAGGCATTAGAAAAAAAGTATACTTATGTGAAAGACGAAGAACAAGCACTCAATATTATTGATGCAGAATTTAAAGAAATCAAAGAGCAAAAACCCATCGAGTGGCAAAACCTAATCAGCCTCAAACGGCTTTACAATGGCGGCAAAAATGCAGCGGTGAAAGTTGGCGAACACTTCGCCGAATCAAACCCCTGGGGCAAAGGACTTGTTGCCTTCATTGAAGGCGTATCCGAAGACGTGAATTAGCCATAGGAATGACGCACGGGAGCTCAGAAACCGGGTTTTTACAAAGATACTTGGTTGTCACCAGAGATTTGGTAAAAACCCGGTTTCTCACCCCACCCGCCACTACTGCCAACTGCCAACTGCCAACTGACTAATGACTCCTTAAAACAACTTTAGCCGATCGCGCAAAATCTCAGCTTGTTTTTCCGATTCCGCCAAAGCATCCCTCGCGCCCTTAACCACATCAGGAGTAGCCTTATCCACAAACTTCTGATTAGTCAAACGCGCCGCAGTATGCTTAATTTCAGCTTCCACCTTGGCCAGCTTCTTCTCCAACTTACCACGCAAAGCCGCTAAATCGACCACACCAGCCAAAGGAATCAAGACTTGGACAGTACCAACAACCCCAGCAATTGACCCCCCCTTATCAAGGGTTGGTTCTGCGTCTAAACTAGCTGTCACCGTCAGATTTTCGACTTTCGCCAAATCTTTGATGTAAACGCCTCCATCCGAGAGAATTTGGCGTTCTTTTTCATTTTCGCTTTGCAAAATCGCCGTCACCTTCACACTCGGTTTGATATCCGAATCAGCCCGCAAATTGCGAATAGTGCGAATTGTCCCGAACAACAACTCAAACTGTTGTTCTAATTCTGGATCGATTAGCGATGTGTCAGGTTCAGGATAAGCTTGCAAAGCCAAACAATCACCATCACCAGTTTGAGTCAGAGTGTGCCAAATTTCCTCAGTAATGTGCGGCATAAAAGGATGCAGCAATTTCAGAATTCCTTCCAACACAAAAGCAAAAGTTTGCTGTGCAACTTTCTTAGAATTGGGTTCAGCATCCTGCTGCAAGCGAGACTTGACTAACTCAATATACCAGTCGCAAAAATCACCCCAAATAAACTCGTAAAGCCCCTTCGCCGCTTCTCCCAAACCGTAATTTTCTAAACAAGTGCGACTTTGTTGTACAACTTGATAATAGCGAGAAAGAATCCAGCGATCGCACAATTCCAACCCTTCTTCACTCCCCCCCTTAGCAAGGGGGGGCTGGGGGGGGTAAGGACTTCCCAACTGTTGCGGCGTCTGTCCCTCCAGATTCATCATCACAAACCGGGCGGCATTCCACAACTTATTAGTGAAATTCCGGGAAGTCTCAACTGATTTAGATTCATCAGTTTTGCGATCGTACTCCATGCGAATATTCTGCCCGGCCCCAATCACTTCCTTAACCAAAGTGTAGCGCAAAGCATCAGTCCCGTACTTCGCAATCAACAGCAGCGGGTCAATACCATTGTTTTTACTCTTAGACATCTTCTGACCGTTTTCATCCAACACCAAACCGTGAATGTAAACAGTCTCAAAAGGCATCTTTCCAGTAAAATGTTCGGCCATCATCGTCATTCTAGCAACCCAGAAAAAGATGATATCAAAACCCGTAACTAAAGTAGTTGTCGGATAATAGAAATCCAAATCCTTAGTTTCGTCCGGCCAGCCCAAAGTTGAGAAAGGCCACAATCCCGCCGAAAACCAAGTATCCAATACATCTGGATCTCTTGCTAGCTGGACATCCTGACCAAACTTAGCCTCGGCTTTTTCCCTAGCTTCAGCTTCCGTTTTCGCCACCACAAACGGCGTTGTATCAGTAATCTCGCCCCCTGTTTCGCTAACAGCATACCAAGCCGGGATTTGATGTCCCCACCACAATTGTCGGGAGATACACCAATCTTTCAGCTTCACCAACCAATCGCGATAAACCTTTGTCCATCTTTCAGGAACAAAGACAGGTGAATTATTTTGATCTAAGGCTTCCAAAGCGCGCTGAGACAGAGGATCGATTTTCACAAACCATTGAGTAGATAGCAACGGTTCGACGGGAACTTTGCCGCGTTCGCTGTAGGGAACTGTATGTTTGTAATCTTCGATTTTTACCAAAACGCCGTCTGTTTCTAGCCGCTTTATCACATTTTTGCGGGCAACAAATCTGTCTTGTCCCTGGAACTCTCCGGCATTTTCATTTAAAGTGCCGTCTTTATTCATAATGTTGATAAACGGCAAATTGTGGCGCTTACCCATCTCAAAGTCATTCGGATCGTGGGCGGGAGTCACCTTCACGCAACCTGTTCCGAAAGTCGCGTCAACTAATTCATCGGCAAAAATTGGAATTTCGCGATCGACAATCGGCAAAGTGACAGTTTTACCGATAAGATGCTTGTAGCGATCGTCCTGTGGATTCACAGCAACGCCAGTATCGCCCAACATCGTCTCCGGCCGAGTCGTCGCCACCTCCAAATAGCCAGAACCATCCGTCAAAGGATAGCGGAAGTGCCACAAATGCCCCTCAACTTCCTGCTGATCCACCTCCAAATCCGACACAGCAGACTGACTCGCCGGACACCAATTCACCAAATAATTGCCGCGATAAATCAGCCCCTCATCGTAGAGGCGAACAAAAGCTTCTAAAACCGCAGCGGATAAGCCTTCATCCATCGTAAAGCGTTCCCGCGACCAATCGACAGACACGCCCAAACTGCGGAGTTGATTAGTAATAGTATTGCCAGACTCAGCTTTCCATTCCCAAGCCCGTTCTAGGAATTTTTCTCTACCTAAATCGTGGCGAGTTTTGCCTTGTGCTTTGAGTTGTTTTTCGAGAATAGTTTGAACAGCGATACTAGCATGATCGGTTCCCGGCAACCACAGCGTATTGCGTCCAGTCATGCGGTGATAGCGGACGAGGACATCAATTAGGGTTTCTTCAAAGGCGTGTCCCATGTGGAGGCTGCCGGTCACGTTGGGTGGCGGAATGACAACGCAGTAGGGTTCGCCGCCTTTTTCGCGATCGGCTTTGAAGGTTTGGTTGTCTTCCCAGTATTTTTGCCACTTGGTTTCGGTGGCTTTGGGGTCGTATTGGGGCGGTAGGTTTGCGGTCATGGTGGCTTTGGAGTTGTATCTTATTTATGATTGTGCCACAGGAGAGGGAAGAGAAGAGTTTTTAACCGCAGAGGGCGCAGAGGACGCAGAGGGAAGAGTATTGCGAGGGTTTTGGGTCTAGTGAAAACCTTTCATCCCTCTCCTCTCTGCGCTCTCTGCGCCCTCTGCGGTAAAATCCTCTTAATATCTATTTCACTTCTCTATAATCCACTTCATTAAGAGAAGATTTTTGAACCGCAGAGGGCACAGAGGGCGCAGAGGGAATAGTGTTGCGAGGGTTTTGGGTTATGATTTTGATATTGATTTGAAAAGAGGAGAGGGGAGTTGGCAGAGGATCTTAATGAATTGAGTTACGCTGTGATTGGGGCGGCGATGGAGGTTCATAAGGAGTTGGGGCCGGGGTTTTTGGAAGCGGTATATGAGAATTCGTTGCGTGAAGAACTGTTGCGGCGGGGAATTCGTTTTGACCCTCAACCTACGGTGAATGTTCTTTATAAGGGTGTTGTGGTTGGGGAAGGCAGATACGATATGCTGGTTGCTAACACTCTGGTTGTTGAATTAAAGTCAGTCCAAACTATACTGCCTATCCATGAGGCTCAAGTTATATCATATCTGAAGATGACTGGTTATCCTCTCGGTCTTCTCATTAATTTTAATGTCCGCTTTTTAAAAGAAGGAATCCGCCGCCTGATCCTGTCTTAAAAAACTCTCACTTTTCCCTCTCTGTGTTCTCTGTGCTCTCTGTGGTAAAATCCTCTTATTAAGAGAAGATTTTTTTTACCGCAGAGGGCGCAGAGGGCGCAGAGGGAAGAGTGTTATGAGAGTTTTGGATGTTGTGGAAAATTCTCTGATCTTTCTCCTCTCTGTGTTCTCTGCGGTCTCTGTGGTAAAATCCTCTTAATATCTATTTCACCTCTTTATAATCCACCCCATAACTCGTATCTCTCCCCGACAAATATGTAGTTTTCCCCGTTAAAGTCTCTAAAGTTTCTCTCGTTTTACTCGAAGTAATCGTATTCAACGGCACTCCCAACTTGCTAGCCAAACCCGCCGCCACGCCCACACCTTGTCCTTGATAAATATTCACCGTCGCAATTCGCCCGACTGATACCGCCATCCCGACATAACCGGACGATCGCCCTACGATCGCCAAATTACTCACTTTACTCGCCAAAGCGCTCTCTATCCCAAAATTATAGGTTGGCAGTGGCGGAATTCTCGATTCCAAGTCCTTGACTCCGCCCCGCAAGTCGAAATCATAGGAAAAACTGCCGATCGACTTTTCGGCCTCGGTTCCTCCTTTGATAATCTCCTTCCCACTTAGCGGCGCCACCACATCCCGAACGTTCAAAGTTTGTCTGATGTAAACTTCATCAGGGATAAATACTCTCACATCTTTACCCGATTTTTTTTGCAGCCATTCTTGCAGATATGACATTTCTTTTAGCATCTCAGGAGTCGGTTTTCTGTCGTTAGCTTCCATCTTCATTAGTTGGTCAACTTGATATTTAAACAGAAAGCCGTTCCACGACATGGAATTATCCTTATAAACGCAAATATTTGCCTTGTCAAAAAAGAAGCCTTTATCTTGAGTAAAGGGCAGATTTCTATCAACATGATATGCCGCTCCCAAAGCTACACTTCTAATATTGTAGCCGTCTCGATATGCCTGATAAATCGGGCTTAAAAAATTCCTCATCCAAAATTCGGCACTCGCATCATCTTTATATTTGGTAATACTTGTTTTAATCTTTTCTACTAAAGGCGTGTTGTAAAGAATCTCATCTTCCATTCTACGGAGATCGGATATCGTCAGGCCCGTAATTGTCGGAACTATAGATATCGCTAAGGTTTCATTTTTGGATTTAATATTTTGCGATTCATATCCTGTATAATAAGATAACCCGGCTTTGACTGCGAGTTCGGCATCTTGAGTTACGTCAATGAAAGAGTTAGCTTTGATTTTGATGCCACTGCCTTTTACTTCGGCATATTCAATTTTTTTATCGACTACGTGGGGAGTGAGAGTCGAGTTGGAAATAACTTTAACTCCGGCTGCTGAAAGCATATCTTTGAGTGCTTTATCTGCTGTTTTTGGTTCCAAGCAAGATTCGGGCACGTTGGCTTTGTCGAGGAATTCCCGGAAACATTGGGCGTAGGGTTGGTTGTACCAGTCGGGGATTTTATCTAAATCGACGTAACCTAAGCCGCCGCGGGTGAGTACGCCGCCTAACATTGCGGTTTCATGGTTCGATCGCACTACCGCGACTTTTCCCTTTGCACCTAGGGTCTTTTTTGCCCATATAGCGGCACAGATTCCCGGCACTTCATCGCCGTATACTACTACATCGAAGTGGCGATCTGCTGGTGTTGGATGCGCTGCTGGGGGATTGTTTGTGGCTGTTTGTCGCAGGCTTTCGGTGTCTGAGGTGGCACTTGCTAGATTGCGGTGGGCGATCGAGCTTTTTACGTCTTTGAAATACGGGGAGTCAGCTAAAACTTTTATGGCTACAAAAAATATGGCAATGGCAGCTATTTTCTTGAAAGTAGGAAGCATTTAGTTGACTTTTTGATAATTTTGGATTACCTGAAAGTGCTATTCAGGGTTTACGGAGTTGAATATACCACGTTTAGGTAATTTCGGCACAAGTTTAAGTTTTCCGGGAACGGTTGCGATTAGTATTGATGTTAAGTTAATTCACAGCTTGTAGTAACCGTAACACTCTGCTGCTATTTTCAAAGCATCAGTGAAAAACGATAAACTGATGAAAGTACAAGTTTTGTGTGTTCAATCTGCGATCGGCCCTAATGCTCACGAGGTTGTGCTGTTTAGCAAATACTGAATCGCAGCAACCAACAGCAGTGGATGGAGAAACTCGTCAAAGGGCGATCGCAATTCTCGAACAGTTACCGGAAGCTGTGCTTGATGAAGCAGTGAGGTTTCTGGAATCTTTGTATGTTAAGGGCGATCGGCTACAATAAGTTAACAACAGCAATTAAGTCGTCTTAAAAATACAGAAAAAATGGAAAAAGTTTTTGTACATCCTGAATGTCCTTTTTCAACAGAGACATTTAGCTTATTGGCAGAATTTTCTGAAAACCCAAGCTCAGATTTTCACATAACACATAAAAAAGATTTCTTAAAATATGTAGAAAAGCCAGTTAAATATATTTTAAGCCAGGTAGAAGATCAGTTACCTGATTTTATCAAAAAGTATATAAATATTAAGTATGAGAGCTGTTGCCTCATTGATTCATCAAAATATTCGGAATCTACAGTAGTCTATAGGGTAGACTACTGTAATTTTAACAGTATGATTCCTCTCGAAGCTGCTCAGTTAATGTTAAAATTGGAATACCCCACATTAACTTTTGGTTTAAAAGCACAAAAGACTGTGTTTGAGTTCATGCTATACAATTATAAAAAAAAATATAGAAATGACCTTGATTCAGTAGAAATACTTAAAGGTTATAACCTTCCCAATAAAGATGAATTTTATTTAGACTATAGCATTGAAAAAGAACCCGATGGCTATTATCGCGTTCCTCGTACTTTGAACTGGCAGGATATTGTTTTTACTAGCACAAAAAAACCGCGCAAATATACTTGTATTTATGAACTTTTAGAAAGTATCTTGAAAGAGCTTCCTCTGGATTCATTAGAATCTGAAAACTTTTCAGAAGCATCTCTAGAATTGGAACGACAAATGATTTTTTTGAATGATATTTTTGTTGGCATTTCACTTGATTTACAAGAAATATTAGGATATTCTGTTCAACAAATAGTTTACAAAATAGCACAAACGTTTAAAAAAGTATTTCCCTTATTTCTCATTAGCAATAAGAATTTACCTCTTCTTATTAGTGAATATTTTTCAGTATATGAACAGGAATTTAACCCAGTGTATCAACTCGAAAAAATTTCAAAACTTACAGGTTTTCAAACAACCCAACTAACCCAATGGATACACGCCATTAACCGCAAAGGCCAAGCCATCATCCAAGGCCCGCCCGGAACCGGAAAAACCTTCATTGCAGAAAAACTAGCCAAACACTTAATCGGTGGTGGTGACGGTTTCTCAGACATTATCCAATTTCACCCAGCCTATACCTACGAAGACTTTATCGAAGGCCTCCGCCCAACAACTAAAAACGGACAATTAACCTACTCAATAGTTCCCGGTAGATTCCTAGAATTTTGTGAAAAAGCCGAAGTCTGTGAAGATAACTGCGTTCTCATTATTGATGAAATTAATCGTGCAAATTTATCTCAAGTCTTTGGAGAGTTAATGTATTTGCTTGACGATCGCGATCGCACTGTTAAACTAGCCAGCGGTCAACAATTTAAAATCCCTACAAATGTCCGCATTATCGGCACAATGAACACCGCAGACCGTTCTATTGCCTTAGTTGATAACGCACTCCGCCGCCGTTTCGCATTCATTCCCATCTATCCCAACTATGAAGTCCTGCGACAGTATCACCACAGAGAGAAAACAGGTTTCCCCGTTGATAAATTAACTAGCATTCTCAAAAATGTCAATCGGGCAATTAACAACAAACACTATGAACTAGGTATCTCCTTCTTTTTGACAAAAACCTTAACTGAAGATATCCAAGATATTTGGCAAATGGAAATTGAGCCATACCTCGAAGAATACTTCTTTGACAACCAGGAAAAAATGGATGAATTTTGCTGGTATAAAATCAAGGACAAATTTAGCAAGTGATAATCTAATGCTAAATACATGGACAAAAATAAACAATGTCATTGTTCACTGCGCTCCGCAATCTCAAGGCTTTGCGATTGCTTCGTGCCTCGCAATGACATGATGGTGTTTGCGATTGCTTCGTTCCTCGCAATGACAACCACTAACTAAACCGTATTTCTATGAAACGAGAATCACCCCAAATCATCGAACTTACAGAATATCAATTAGCAACTTTTCAACGAAATTTAATCCCCGAATTAGTAGGAGAAAAAATACTCCAGAATTATGACAAGGAAATCGACATAGAATTTCCCAACCCTAAAACAAAATATCAATGGCACTTAAAATCTAAAGGCAGAGTTGGCAACATTCCAATTACTCCAGAATTTCATATTGCCATCCGCCCAAAGGTTCCCATAAACAATATCTTCGGAATGCTTGAGTATGCCTACGAACTTAAGATAAATTTTCCTAAAGGAGAGATTGAGTGCGAATCTTTGGAACAAGTATATGAACGATTAGCTAACATCCTTGCTCAGAAAATTATTGAACGCTGTCGGAAAGGATTATATCGCGATTACTTACCAAAAATAGAAAAGCTTTCCTATATTCGCGGTCGTCTCGATGTCCGGGAAGCTGTGCAAAAACCTTGGGAAGTTAAACTAAAATGTCACTATAACGAACAAACAGGCGATATCGAAGATAATCAAATACTTGCTTGGACACTTTTCATGATTGGGCGCGGCGGTTTGTGCGGTGAATCTGTTTCATCCACTGTGCGAAAAGCCTTTCACGCACTCCAAGGATTTGTCACATTAAAACAGTTTAAATCAGAAGCTTGTATCTATCGCACTTATCACCGTCTGAATCAAGATTATCAAATATTACACGCCCTCTGTCGCTTCTTTCTGGAGAATACTGGGCCAAGTCACGAAAAGGGCGATCGCCAAATGCTACCTTTTCTCATAGACATGGCGAAGTTATACGAACAATTTGTCGCTCAATGGCTCACAGCAAATACACCAAAAGGCTTTTTTGTCAAGCAACAACACCTAGTTACACACGACCAAAATTATTTCGATCGCATTGACTTACTTTTGTGCGACATAGAAACAGGTACAGTCCAATACGTCCTCGATACCAAATACAAAGCTCCCGATCGAGCAGACAGTGGAGACCGCCATCAAATAGTCGCCTACGCCAATGCAGTAAAGTGTAACAATGCAATTCTCATCTACCCGCAAGACCTCAAACAGCCACTAGACATAAAAAATGGCTATCTGCGAGTTCGCAGTCTAAACTTTTCCCTAAATGACGATCTCAATGAAGCCGGAAAAATATTCTTAACCTCTCTACTTCCCAGCACCGTCTCCTATTGGTGACAACTTAAGTAAAGGTACAAATTTTTAAGGCATACAAAAAAATGTAAATAGCTGAAATACTTACAGGCAAAGCAGTTTAGCTCTAATGAAGGAGTAAGGTAGCTAAAGTGCTTTGCTTGTTTACTGCGATCGCTCCCGATCGCCCCCGATCGCCAATGAGATAATTTCCAAAACAGTCTCGATCTAGACCAAATCAATTAATAAGCCATATAATTAAAACAGGACAAAAAGTAATTATCCAGAAACAACTTCTGTTCCCCAAAAGCACATTGATTCGCGCCGTCATATACGTATTATTACTGCAATGTGACAGTTTCGAGATTGCTAAATAAGCAATCCCCAAAAAGCTGTGATCTGGATCAATGGGCGATAAGGAATTTTCCCTAGGGTGCCTCTCTTAACCTCCCTCACTCTACTTAAATCAAAAATATGATGAATTCTCAAGATGTTTTGACGAGTCGTGATGGGTACTTACCCAACAAGGAAACTGATTCACTAAAAACTACTGACGATGTCTGTATGGATCTTCCATTACACAGTCAGGATATTTCCTTTGTCGAGGACTCTCAACTCGATCTAACTCCATCTGACTATGTGACTATTCATCAATGGTTTGAAGCACAGGTTAAGCAGACTCCTGATGCGATCGCCCTGTCATTTCAAGGGCAAGAATTAACCTACGATGCCTTAAATCAACGCGCAAACCAGCTCGCCCATTACCTTCAAGCACTAGGAGTGCAACCGGATGAACTGATTGCTATCTGTATGAATCGGTGCATGGAAATGGTGATTTGCTTTTTAGGGGTGATGAAGGCTGGGGCGGCCTATGTGCCGATCGACCCAGCCTATCCCCACGAACGTCGAGCGTACAAGTTACGAGACGCCGCTGTGCGATTCATTTTGATTCAACAGGATCTGGTTGAATTTTTACCCGAACACAATGCTCGCGTGATTTGTCCAGATACAGGCTGGCACGATATCGCGCCCTACAGCACTGAAAATTTGTCTCTGCTGAGAACGCCCGAGGATTTGGCTTACGTTATTTATACCTCTGGTTCGACCGGAAATCCCAAGGGTGTAATGATTGCTCACCGAGGCATTGTTCACCACAGCAAGGCGATCGTACAGGCGTTTAATCTTGGATCGGGCGATCGGGTACTTCAATTCTCTAGCATGAGCTTTGACATCATCATTGAGGAAGTTTTTCCATCCTTGGTAAGTGGTGCAACAATCGTGCTGCGAACTGAAGAGTGTATTAGCTCTACCCGCAAATTTCTCGAATTTATTGAGCAAGAACGCATTACTATTCTGGACTTGCCAACTGCTTTTTGGCACGGCCTCGTCAGCGGACTCTCATTGCTAAATGTTCCCATGCCTCCAGATGTGAGATTGGTGATTGTGGGCGGAGAAAAAGCCTCTCGCGCTCTGTATGGTGAATGGCGACAATTGGTTGGAGAATATCCTCGTTGGCTCAATACCTATGGGCCGACTGAAACTACGGTGACTGCCACCATTTTTGACCCGATCGCTGAAGGTTACGATCTCAGTAGTGAAGCAGACATTCCGATCGGTCGCCCTCTTCCCAACAGCCAAATTTACATTCTGGATGAAAACCTAAATCCTGTACCAGATGGCGATGTTGGAGAACTGTATATTGGCGGCCCAGGGCTTGCAAGGGGATATCTCAATTTGGCAGAACGCACTGCAAGTAAGTTTATTCCTAATCCATTGAGCGATCGACCTGGAGCCAAACTTTACACAACAGGGGATACTGCCCGCTATTTACCCAATGGAACGTTGGAGTTTATTGGTCGCATCGATTTTCAAGTAAAAATTCGAGGTTTTCGGATTGAGTTACTAGAGATTGAAACCTATTTGGAACAGTACCCATCTGTGGAGCAAGGTATAGTTTTGGCACGGGAAGATGTACCCGGTGAAAAGCGCTTAGTGGCATATATCATTCCGAAGCACGGACAACCAACTCAGGTATCTGCATTGCGTAGTTTTCTACAAACAAAGCTACCGGCATACATGATTCCGGCAGCGGTTGTAGTGATGGAGATCTTCCCCATGACCCCCAATGGTAAAGTCGATCGTCGTGCATTCCCAGAACCGCAGATTGCTGATATGCTTCAGCAGGGTGAAATTGTGTTGCCTATTGATGGGCTAGAATCTCAACTTGTCAAAATTTGGGAGCAGGTACTCAGTATTAAGCCGATCGGTACTACCGATAATTTCATGAATTTAGGCGGTACATCCCTGTTAGCAGCTCGCTTAGCTGACAAAATTGATGAAAAGTTCCAGCAGAGTTGGCCACTATCGATTATCTTCCAAGCCCCAACCATCAAACAATTAGCCAACATTCTACGTCAAGGCAATATCCCCAACCAAAGCCTTTCTTTAGTTGAGATTCAACCGAAGGGTTCTCAGACACCACTATTTCTGTTTGAAGGAGTGTCTATTTATCATCCGTTAATTCCATATTTGGGCCTAGATCGGCCGATATATGGCTTAATTGCCATTGCTAAAGATGGCGTGAATGGGCCAGTCAATCAAGTTGAGGCGATCGCAGACTATTACATCAATGAACTTGTGAAGGTACAACCAGAAGGCCCCTATTATTTGGGTGGTTTGTCATTTGGAGGTATTGTTGCTTTTGAGGTAGCTCAAAAATTGGCAGCTAAAGGACAGGAAACAGCGTTAGTTGTGATGTTTGATTCCATGTTGCCCTCTGCCTACAAGCCATTACCCATTCAGCAGCGACTGCGCTTCCATGCCCAAAAAATTGCTAAGCAGGGTATAGGTTACATCGTCAGTAGTGTCGTCGATAAAATAACGACAGTTACAGACAAAATGACAATGCTGGCCCGCAAGACGATCGGGCAAAACATTAAGGTGAAAGAACCTACAGAGTCAATGTCTTACACCACAGACTATTTGATGACAGAGAAGATAATTGAGCAAGCAGAACGAGCTTACCTGCCAAAACCCTATGCTGGCAAAGTCGTTATGTTTAGAGCGCTCGATTCTCAAGATGGCCTAAGTGTCAGTCTCGATCCGGATCTAGGCTGGAAACCTTATCTCAAAGACGGTATGACCATTTACGATGTACCTGGAGACCATCTAAGTATTTTACAGGAACCCAATGTCGGGGCGATCGGCAACCAAATCAAGCTATTGCTGGAAGAGGGAATGGTGCACCACTAAAGTTTTTGGCATTCTTAATCTATATTCAGTCAGGGTGACATCGAACTTATTGCGGCGATCGGAAAGATGAGGTACAACTTAGATTTTAGATTTGAGATTAAGGGATTCGAGGATTCGGGGATTGTCGGATTGGGGAATAGTTAATAAATTCGTGAAGACCTCATCTTTGGGAAAACCGCTATAGATAAATCAAGAACGTAGAACTTCCCTCGATCGAGCCTGCAAAACATTTTTAAACTCTCTATTTCTAAACACTCTACCCTAACTCAATATGCTTCGGTTAACGCTTTTTTGCGAATCTCATCTAAAGATTTCATACGCAATACAAGCATTTTTTGAAATTCCGGTATTTCTGAAATGAATTGTACAGCAACCTCCACATCGGTTAGGACAGAAATAAACTCATGAATAGATTTCTGACCCCTCCAGCATAAGCGGTTTAATTTCGTTGCTACAACAGTCAACAGTCAACAGTCAACAGTCAACACAAGCGCGGTTTACCGTTCATTTCACTCACAAAAAAAGAGGCGCACTCGCGCCTCTCAAATCTTTCATGCCAGAGTTCTAAACACTAACAGCAACTTTTGATTCTTTTGCAGTCAACTTCTCGTAAGTCGCCCGCATCTTCAATCCGACCAATACTTGGAACAAACCTGTGCCATTGTTGGAACCAGGATATTCGCGGTGTTGGAGTAACAGGTGAGTCAACTCGCCTTCGTATTTCGCAGAAGTCTTGCTCAAGTGGCTTTCGATGTAAATCACTTCTTCGAGATTCTCGAACTGACCGTCTACTTCCAAAATCGAGACTTCGTGGCCGTAGAAAGCATCTGGGCCGTAGTACATCTTAATTCCGGGATAGGAACAAGTCAGTTTGCGACCGCAAGGAATCCAGTTAATTGTTGAACCTTCGTCAAACAAATACGCAGGTTCAAAGTTAGCGATACCTTCGCGCTGGATCATTTGGACGCGCAGAACCTTCCGTTCTTTGTCATCTTTGATCAAGTTGGTCGGCAATACTTGAATTACCACGTCAGCATATTGCTTTTGTGGGTCGATGTAGGCTGTGAAATCCGGTTTGCGAGCATTGATTGCAAACAACACGTCTTCGTAACGGTGGCCCCGTTCCGCCATGTCGCGCTGGATTTTCCAAGCAATTTTTACTTCGTCGCTGATGTCGAGGTAGACGCTGAAGTCGAGGAGATTTCTGACTCGCTCATCGTAAAGGGGGTGTAACCCCTCAATCACAATCACGTGATTCGGCTCTACCCGCTCAGGAGGATCGAGCAGACCGGTTTCGTGGTTGTAAATCGGCTTGTCTATTCCCCGACCTTCTTTGAGCGCTTTCATTTGCTCGGCCATCAGGTCAAAATTGTTCGCTCTGGGGTCAAGGGCGGTAATCCCTGTTTCCTTGCGTTGCTTGCGATCGAGACAATGATAGTCGTCAAGGCAGATTACAGTCACGAAATCTTCCCCGAACAAATCTGTCAATCGGCGCAAAAAAGTAGATTTTCCGCATCCGGAGTCTCCGGCAACGCCAATTAAAACCACGCGATCCGGCTTACTGGTCATAGTTTCCCTCTAACAAAATCACTGTTTACTAAGTAACTGAAGTCTAGATTCCAAAAAATTTCAGCCCGCAGGTAGCTACAAGCAGGCTTTCTGCGGGTTTGCTACCCCGAGAGGATCGAGCGCTCACCAGCATACAGGAGTCAGTTGACTGCCTGCCCGGGAAGACCCAAGCAATCTTCAAGGCAAGAAATTAATACTAACTTTAGTGGTTAATCTTACCAGAATGCGTCCGCCCCCTACAAGCTCAACATCTTTTAGCTAAATCTTGCTTTCAGCAAGACAGCATTTAAGTTGTATATTTCTTGAGCCGTATTCCCCTCTCCCTCTCCTCCTCTCCGCCTCTCTCCCTCTCTCCTCCTCTCCCCCTCTCCCCAAATCAGAACGAGTTATCGGGGCAGATCCCCCGATCGGGTAAAATATTGGCAGTACGCAGACAACAATAGCTATAGGTCAACACCTGAATGCAGCCGGGCGAGGCCAAGGGCGGCGATCGGCTAATCGGGAATTAGAGGCAGAGCGATCTCAACTTGACACTCCCGCCTGCGCGGCGAGGCCCAAAGATTCGCGCGGGCAAATTAGTCCAGGTGGCCTTAAGAAAAAAGTAAATTGAGTCTAACGTCACATTCTCTTTCTTTATAACTCTGTATCGTGAAGGACAAGCAACAAATGTACAGCCCAAGCATATCTGGTGTAGCGGCCAACTCAGAATCAGGCAGCCGCATCTTTGTTTACGAAGTGGAGGGTATGCGTCAGAGTACAGCAACTGACGAAACAAATCACCCGATTCGCCGTAGTGGCAGCGTCTTTATCTCCGTGCCTTACGATCGCATGAATCAGGAAATGCGGAGAATTGCTCGCATGGGTGGCAAAATCGTCAGCATCCGCCCCTCAAACGGCGCTCCCGAAACTACTAATGGCAAAGTCGCACCAGAAGCAGGGCTACAGAGTCAGAAATCTGGAGAAAAAACTAAGCCCATGACTCAAGCAAAGGAAAAAGTTCAGGTTCCTGTTAACCTCTACAAGCCGGCCAATCCCTATATTGGCAAGTGTATTTCTACAGAAGAATTGGTCAGAGAAGGCGGCGATGGTACAGTCCGTCACGTCAAATTTGACATTTCTGGAGGCAACTTGCACTATCTAGAAGGTCAAAGTATCGGGATTATTCCCGATGGGACTGATAAAAACGGTAAACCTCACAAAATTCGGCTTTATTCGATCGCCTCCACCCGTCACGGCGACGATGTAGATGACAAAACTATATCTCTGTGCGTCCGCCGACTAGAGTACAACGATCCGAACAGTGGCGAAAAAGTGTTCGGCGTTTGTTCGACTTTTCTCACCGGTTTGGAACCAGGGGCTGATGTCAAAATCACCGGGCCGGTAGGCAAGGAAATGCTCTTGCCCGATGACGAAGATGCCACCGTGATCATGATGGCTACTGGTACGGGTATTGCTCCTTTCCGCGCTTATTTGTGGCGGATGTTTAAAGAAAACAATCCCGATTACAAATTCAAAGGTTTAGCTTGGCTGTTCTTTGGAGTTGCTTATACTCCCAACATTCTTTATAAAGAAGAGTTGGAGCAATTGCAGCGCGAATTCCCCGATAATTTCCGATTGACTTATGCCATCAGCCGCGAGCAAAAGAGTGCAGAAGGCGGCAAGATGTATATTCAAAACCGGATTCAAGAGAACGCAGACCAACTGTGGGAATTGGTTCAAAAGCCGAAAACTCACACTTACATCTGCGGTTTGAAGGGCATGGAAGGCGGCATCGATCAGGGAATGTCTGCTGCATCTAGCAAGCACGGCATTGACTGGGCTGGCTATCAAAAACAGTTGAAGAAAGAGCATCGCTGGCACGTTGAAACTTATTAATGTGTAGAGTGATTTAATCTGATTTGTAGGGCGAGCTTAGGCTTGCCCTATTTTTTTATGAAACAGTTTTCAGCCCGCATTCCGCAGTTATGGCTTTGATGAGTAAGGTTTTTCATGTATTCACTTTATAAAAAACATCTGCGCCTGTCTTTTCTAATTTTGGTATTATTGTCTGATTTTTGCGACGACATAAAAAAAATTTAATTCACAGATATTTCCTAATATATTCCCTTGTGGAATCCTTGAGCTAATACCATTTTTTTAAAGTTATGACAGACTTTAGCAAACAGGGAAAGTGGATACATTACAATGTCTTGTCGTCCTCGATCTCTATCGGATATTTAGAAAAATGGTATAACTCAAAAAAGCCTGAAGTGCTTGCTGGGCAAACACTTCAGGTTTGAATTTTTTAATTTCATAACCATCAATTCTATTTAAAGATCTGCGGAATCTGGGCTATAATTCAATACGGTTTACTTAAGATAGTCCGAAGAGAGGAACGAAGCAATCTCCGTATCTATTTCTCATCGGATTTTACCCCCAGGGCGCTATACCAGTAAACGGTATTGGGCTATAATTAATGACAACAGTCAACAGTCAACAGTCAACAGTCAACAGTCAACAGTCAACAGTCAACAGTCAACAGTCAACAGTCAACTCACTAAATTCCAGCAGCAGTAAAAGCTGCCCAGTGATAAGGATTGGCAAAAGGACAGGGTTTGCGGTTGCGAATTTGCTGTAAAGATGCTTCAGCAATCAGGCGAGAACTTTGTGAAAGCCGATCGAACATTTGCGAAATTTGAGGCTGAAAATCCGCCAGCAACACCTCCAATTCCTCGCCTGTCAAATCCCGCAGCCACCTTTGAGCCTCCGCAAGCGATCGCGCCACATCTCCCACTTGCAATCGAGGAAAACGCCCGAGATTTTCATAAAACTTGCTCGTCAGCAGCAGCGTTGAAACATCATTCACTTTCCACAGGCTGCTGACAACACTAGATGTGCCAGCATACAACAAACCCGCGGACAAACCGACAAAATCTTCTGTACCGCTGACTGAGCCTGCTGCAATTTCGCAAGCCGATAAAGTAACTAAAAAGTATTGCCGACAATCGAAATTAAAAATTTCCTCCAAAGTCATAGTATCATTTCTCACAAATACGCCTGATTTGAGCGGGAAAGCGAAATCAAGCACGCTCAAACAAGCAAAGTGAGCGCATTTTTTCTGCTGCACTTGTCCTATTTTCGCGGATGAATCCCCATCATTTACAGATATCGATCGAGAAAAAGCCTCTTTAATTGCTGGCTTCTGTCGCAAAATTTCTGTACTGGAAAAACACTGGGAAATATTGCCGATTTCCAGGTTGCTGTAAAGCGCATCTCTGCTGAAAGTGGGAACTGCCAACAGGTGCTGCAAATTCGGTCTGTAGCGGCCGATAGCTGCGCTGCGCGCGATTTGTCTCAACCGCAATAGCTGGCAGCTAGGAGCATAGCGAATTCCTCCGGCAAATCGATCGATCAAATAAGCAGGAGGAGGTGAAATTTCCCCAAAGGACGAACTGTGAGAAAAATCCGAACTGTTGTGCGTATCCAAAAGATCGAAACCGCTGCGATCGCCGCCATGAGACCTGAAAATTGCCCCGGTGTCCTGCAACCCGTCTCTCACCCCCAAAGGCAAAGCATGGAGCGGCAAAGCGTGCAAAAATCGGTGCGGCACCACAATTAGCCGATCGCAATTTTCCGGAATCAGCGCCACCACTCGATCGATTTCCAACAGCGCGGCCAAGCGTTTGAGGCGAGCCGGGAGATGATTGATCCAGCGACCTTTTTGCTCGGAATAAGCGCTGAGGTACTCTCCGGCCCAAGTTTCGGCAGCTAAAGCATTTCCCGCCGCACAGAGGTGAACGGCGGGATATTCTGCACTCTTCACCACCACAAAAGCCACTACCAAATCCTCCAAACTCGCCCACACCACAGCAGCGCAATTGGCATCAGGCAACAATTGGCGAATTTGCTCGAAAGTAATGGGTTCAACTTTGCGAGCTAAGCTGAAGAAAGGGTCGTTTGCCTGCACCTCGCGCGCAATCAACCCATCAAACTGCCGCCACAATTGATTTAAGTGCATAAAATCGGTGTTCGGCATCAGAGAACCGCTGTTCAAACCAGAGGTGTCGCCCTCAGAAATCAAGCTAGTGCTGGGTTCGGGTTGTCGGTGTTGTTGCTGCCGCTGTTCCCTGGCTATTTCCAGTTGCAATGACTCCAACTCGCTGCGTACCGCTGCCGGAATGTCGCCTTTTGGGGTCAGGGGGGATTTAACCAGGAGTTCTACCAAATTCCGATTTTTGTGGCGTTCAGCGTATTCCAGGGCTTTAGCGTAATATTCCGGCTGGCCCGGGCCGAGTTCTAGGCAAACTTGTACGAGGGATTTATAGAGTCCTCTCCAGGTGCTGACTAATTTGGCTTTTGAGTTACTTCCCCGATCGCCCAAATCTGCCGCATCAACCCCAACTTCGCTCCGCAAGAATTCCACAGTATCGACAGCAGTAGTAAAAACGCCGTAGGCGCGCAGCAACTCGCCTCGCCTTCGGTAAGCTTCACCCAAATAAAATAAAATTTGTGCCCAACGGTGGGGATAGGTTTCGCGAGTGTAGATTTGGCCGGCACTGTGATAGCAGGCGATCGCGCTTTCGATGCGAGACGAGTTTTCCGTCTCCGTCAGTTCCGAAAAAGCTCGGCCCAGATAAATTTGCAGCATGGCCCAGCGGTGGGGAGCAGCCTGCTTGGTGTAGACTTGGGCTGCATTTTGATAACAGGCGATCGCGCTTTTGAGATTGCGGTTTTTTTCGCCTTTGACGTGTTGGCTGAAAGCGCGGCCGAGGTAGGCACAGAGCATTGCCCAGCGTTCGGGAGTTTTTTGGCGGTTGCAAAAGAGCAAAGCATTTTGATAGCAGGCGATCGCCATTTCCAGATTTTCCGCTTTTTCCCCTTTCACCCGGAGACTGTAGATCCTGCCGAGGTAAGTTTGGATCGAACCCCAGGCTTCGGGAAATTTGATGCGAGTGTAGACTTGCAAAGAATTTTGAAAGCAGGTGAGTGCCATTTCCAGATTTTCCACTCCTTCGCCCTTAATTCGATCGATAAACACCCGGCCCAAATTCCTTTGAGTCGTCGCCCATTGCAGCGGAAAAGCTTCCTTAGTCCGCACTTGTAAAGCTCTCTGGTAGCAATTGACAGCGTATTCGAGATTTTCTGCCCGATTCCCCCGCAGGAACTCATAGTAAGCATTTGCTAAATTATTTTGAGTCGTCGCCCAGCGCCGGGGAAACATCTTGCGGTTGTAGACTTGCAAGGCATTGTGGTAGCAAATGACTGCCTGTTCGAGATTTTGGGCTTTGTCACCGCGCAGTCGGCGGCTGTAAGCGCGGCCGAGATTGTTTTGAGTGCTTGCCCAATCTCCCCCAAAACCTTCGCGGTTGCGAACTTGTAGGGCGTTTTGATAGCAGGCGATCGCAATTTCGAGATTTTCGGCCGCATCTCCCCTGAGGCGCTCGCTATAAGCGTTTCCCAGATTGTTTTGCAGCGTCGCCCACTGTTCCGGGTACTGTTCGCGAGTTCGCACTTCCAGGGCATTGACAAAGCAAGCAATGGCTTGTTCGATATTTTGAGCCTTATCGCCTTTGGGGCGATCGGTATAAGCATTGCCCAGATTATTTTGCATGACTGCCCACTCTTGGGGAAAGTCTTTGCGGGTAAACACCTTAGCCACGGTTTCGTAACCGGCGATTTCAATTTCCAAGTTATTCGCCTTGCTACCGAGGGGAAACCGCCCTATTTTGTTGCTCAGATTGCCAATTAGGGCCGCAATGCGCCTCGCCTCTGATTCTTGGGCAGTAGGGAGTACCAAATTTGCCCAACGGCGCAGCAGATCCGCAAAATTCTGGTCGAGTTTGTCTAAATTGTTTCTCAGCAGCGCGTACACGTGCTGCGAATCAGGGTTGCGCGCCACTGCTTGCAATACTTCTGCTAAAAAAGCCAGATATGCTGCGCCGGTTCCGGGCAATTTAGCATTGCTTTTGGCAGATTCTAAGGGTGCGATCGTCCTTTGAAAGAATTTTGCAGCTTTGAGCAAGCTGTCTCGTGTCAGTGCCGGCTCTTCCAAGTACAGCATTTGCACAAACCCAAAGTCGATCGACTTTGAGTCAGTCCTCAAAATCAAATCTATTCCTGAGTCCACAGGATTTTCCAGCAGCGCTCGGAGCATATTAACATCAGTTTCGCGACGCTGTTCGTCCATCGTGCATTCCGCCGAACTATTAACGATAGGATTGCTGCTTCCGTGCAGCCATATGAAATCAGGAACTGTGTGAACGAACCTGACGGTCAACGGAGTACCGTTAGACCGCAGGCTTCTTTTTCCTTTTTTGCAAAGGCTTTTTTGAGTGACGGAGTTCCCCCGCCACTTTGATAATTCAGAGCAATCTTTTTGATAAGCTTAGCCGAATTTTCATCTCGATCTAAAGACTCGCCACATTGACAAGAATGCCACCGTTGGGACAACTCTTTCGGCACTTTGCTGAGGCAATTCCAGCAATACTGAGAAGTCCCCTTTGGATCGACGAACAAAACATTTTTACCCAACTTCCAGGCCACATACTTGAGGACACTAGCAAATTGACCGTGAGCAGCATCAAGCATTGATTTATTCAAACCGCTTTTAGCTGATTGACCATTTGGGAGATAAATCAAGCTATCACCTTCAATTTCACTCTTGACTTTGGCAAGTCTGGTCAGATTCTTGATACTCAAATCTTCAACCACCAAAACAGCGCATTTGCGAAACAGCTCATGTGCTGTTTTGAATTGAAAATCAAGTCTCGCTAAAGCTACAAACTGATGCAGTCTAGAAATCTTGTTTTTGATAACTTGCCAAGGCTTAGAACCTTTGACTCTACTAGCTAGTTTTGCCTGAAGCCTTGCTAATTTCTCGGCATATTTCCTTAAAAATCTAGGGTTCTCTACTTTTTCGCCATTAGAAAGGTAAACATAGTTAGTAATCCCCAAGTCAATACCAAGAGTGTTTTCATCAGTCGGTTGAATCTCTACAACCGTCACAGGAACCGTCTTATCTTCTAGCGTCAGGGCAATATACCACCCATCTGCTTCTCTAACAACTGTCCCCATCTTAACCACGAATCCTGTTGGTATTGGGCGATGGAATACCATCGGTACTTGACCTATCTTCGCTAAATTCACACAAATTCTACTTTGCTCATCCTTGATAATATCTAAATTATATAGTTGAGGATAAGTAAAAGATTTGTAGTAGTGAAATCCCTTGAATTTAGGTCTACCTCTGCGATTGCCATTTTTGTCGGGTGTGGTGAAATTTGAAAAGGCAGTTTCCACTCGGTTAACCACATCCTGCAAAACTTGAGAATTTAAAGCTTTGTAATCAGGAAACAGTTTTTTAGTGTTTTTTAGATCGGCTAACTGGATGGTTTGCCACTGCACGTAACCGCCTTCAATATTTGAGAAAACATCACCTTTCCTGCTCAAAGGATTGCCTGATTCATCTTTCTTTCTGCCATCCCTAGTTTGCACTCTAGTCAGGGGAATGTTTTGGTAAATTTCCTTAACGGGAACTATGCAGGCAGTTAAGGGGCAAGCGTTAACTGGCGTTCTCGTCGATTCCCACCATCTAAATCTTTCACTCAATCGGTAGTTGTATTGACGGCGACAGAACTCTAGGTGAGTCGTGATTGTTCGCAATTGGGCTTTTGTGGGTTTGAGGCGGTATTTGTACGTGAGTTGCATTGGAAACCTCCTTTTTTTCGACCTGCTCACAGTATAGATGGAGGAGTTCGTATTTCATTGCTTCCTGTGGAGGCGTCACTGTTTCTGCGCTTAGGAAGTATATTGAGAATCAGGACGCCCCCGAAAGTCGATCGGTGATAGCTGAACTCAATTGTCGGGCTGGTGTTCCTCCGACCGACGAGCCTTTCATCCCTGCGGTAATTTAGTCGGGGTACTGAGCGCTGCAATTGAGATTCATCCCTCTAAATATACCCTTAGACTTCCCGGCAGTTAGTTAACTTGAAGACTTAGGTAGAAGAATTAAAGCAACCGGGTTTTTCCAGCATACACATCCGCACAATGCAGTCTATCTGGCCCAAAAAACCTGTTTGTGCGCCACCCCTAAACCAGATAAACCCGCCCCGACAGACTTGCAGCGGGGCGGGTTTACATTTACCATCATAGGACTTGGCTACAGAAACCGGGTTTCCGAGAAACGATCGGATTTAGCCATCAGAAATCTCGAAAGCAACGCGGTTTCTGTATAGTGCGCCTGCATATTTGCGCCATTTGCAGTGCTACAGATCGCAAAAATTAACCCAGTTGATTTTAGTGTACCGCTTGAGAGCGCAACGCTTCCTCAACTGCAAGCAAAGCCCGATCGACTTCAGCAGCAGAAACAATTAGAGGCGGGACAAACCTCAACACCTTCGGCCCGGCGGGAACCAACAGCACACCAGCGGCGATCGCAGATTTAACAATATCAGCCGATGTCAGTGCAATATCAGCCTGCAATTCCAGCCCGACAATCAAGCCCCAGCCCCGCACCTCAGCAATCAAATTCGGATATGCAGCCGCCAGCTTGTTGAGGCCAGCTTTTAACTGTGCCCCGCGCTGCTGGACGTTTTCCAGCAGGTTTTCCCGTTCTAAAGTTTGGCACACGCACAAAGCGACAGCGCAAGCAAAAGGATTGCCGCCAAAAGTGCTAGCGTGACTTCCCGGTTCAAATACATCGCAGTGAGACTTGCACAGCATAGCGCCGATCGGAATACCGCCGCCCAATCCCTTCGCAGAGGTAAAGATATCCGGTTCAATCCCGAGATTTTCGTAACCCCAATATTTACCGCTGCGTCCCATCCCGACTTGCACTTCATCGAGAATTAGCAAAATGCCTTTTTCGTCGCAAATTTCCCGAATCCGTTGGAAATAGGCGATATCTCCGGGGCGAACTCCCCCTTCACCTTGCAGCGCTTCCAGCATAATTGCAGCTACTTGGCGTTCGTCTTTGTCGAGTTCGTCGATCGCGCTTTCGATCGCGCTAATGTCATTGTAAGGAACATAGTGAAATCCAGGAACCAACGGACTAAAACCCTTCTGATATTTAGGTTGTCCCGTCGCCGTAATCGTCGCCAAAGTCCGCCCGTGGAAACTAGCAACAGCAGTAATTATGGTCGGATTCGAGATATTTAATTGTTCGTGGGCGTACTTGCGCGCCAGCTTAATCGCCGCTTCATTAGCTTCCGCACCCGAGTTGCAAAAGAAAGCTCTGTCCGCGCAAGAATGATCTACAAGCCACTTCGCTAGCTCGCCCTGTACGGGGATGTAGTAAAGATTAGAAACGTGGTGCAGCGTCTGAATTTGCTGAGTTACCGCTGCCACCATCGCCGGGTGCGCGTGTCCCAGAGTGCAGGTAGCAATACCCGCCACAAAATCGAGATATTCGCGGCCCTCGGTATCCCAAACGCGGCAGCCGAGGCCCCGTTCCAGGGCGATCGCAAAACGCCCGTAAGTAGTCATTACATAACTGTCGAAGCTCTCAGAACTGAACAAACTGGCTTCGGCTTGCACGCTTGGTTCTTTTAGTAAGGTTTCTGGACTCACGAATTGCTCCTTAACACAGAATATCTAGACCTCGATTGTACGGTAAAAATCCAGCTTCGCGTTGCAGGCTGTTAATTTTGTCATAAAATTGTAACAGTAACAGCAATTAATCCTCACAAATCTACTGATGAGTTATTACATTTCTCCTAATTTTCTCGATAAAGTTGCCGTGCACGTCACAAAGAACTTTTTAAATTTACCAGGGGTAAGAGTTCCCCTAATTTTGGGAATTCACGGCCGCAAAGGAGAAGGTAAAACTTTTCAAACCGAACTGGTTTTTCGGCGAATGGGCTTTGAGCCGGTGATGATATCTGGTGGAGAATTAGAAAGTCCCGATGCCGGAGATCCGGCGCGTTTAATTCGCTTGCGCTACCGCGAAGCTGCGGAGCAAATTCGAGTGCGGGGCGAGATGTGTGCAATTTTTATTAACGATTTGGATGCCGGTGCTGGCAGGTTCGATACTACTACTCAATATACTGTAAATACTCAGATGGTTAATGCCACTCTGATGAATATTGCGGACAATCCCACCAACGTGCAGTTACCGGGAAGTTATGACAGCACGCCACTGCACCGAGTACCAATTATTGTCACCGGAAATGACTTTGCTACGCTGTACGCGCCGCTGATTCGCGACGGGCGGATGGAAAAGTTTTATTGGGAACCCAGCCGGGATGATAAAATTGGGATTGTCGGCGGAATTTTTGAGTCCGACAATTTGTCACAAACCGAGATAGTGGGTTTGGTAGATAATTTTGCAGATCAGGCGATCGACTTTTTTAGCGCTTTGCGATCGCGAATTTACGACGAACAAATCCGAGAATTCATTCACAAGATAGGAATCGAGCAAGTTTCCAAGCGTTTAGTCAACACTCTGGAAGCACCGCCAGATTTCCCGAACCCTAATTTCAGCCTCGCTCATTTATTAGAAATGGGTAATTCAATGGTAGGTCAACAAAAGCGGGTTCAGGAAATGCGCTTAGTAGATGAATACAACCAATCACGGCTATTTAACGTTCCTGGAACTGTCAATGTCCCGGCTGCGGCGCCAACGCAAAATCAACAAAACGACCCATCCTCGAAATATTATAAAGCTTATGTCGAACCCAGTTCGACTATTAGTAACGGTCAAGCTGTGCGGCTGAGTAGCGAGGTATTGGAACAAGTGCAGCAGTTGTTAGCAAGGGGCTGCAAAATTGGCATAGAATATGCAGACAATCGCCGATTTAAAACAGGTTCCTGGCAAAGTTGTGCGACAATTAAAACTGCACAGGAAAAAGATGTGGTTGCATCGTTAGAAACTTGCTTGGCGGAACACGGCGGGGAATACGTGCGGCTGATTGGTATCGATCCAAAAGTCAAGCGCCGGGTAGTTGAAACAATTATTCAGCGGCCACAGTAGGCTGTGTTTTACCACACCTTACAAATTCAAGAAGACGCTCGCGGTTGAAACCGCGTCTATACAAGCAAAACCCGCAGACGCGGGTTGAAGACAAAGACGGTTAAAATTATGTTATCGTCTTCAGTCGGCGTCCGGCTGACATCGTTTGTGTAGATGCGGTTTCAACCGCCGTCCAATCTAAATTATGCTGCAAAAAATTATCAAAGGTTTCCCGATCGGGCATAGCAACCTGAGCACCCACCTTAGTTGCACACAGAGCACCCGCTGCACAGCCCCACACCACCGCCTCTGACAAGGACAGACCGCCATCTAGCGCCGCAGCCAACCCGCCGTTAAAAGCATCGCCAGCAGCCACAGTGTCGATCGCCCTCACAGCAAAAGCAGGCACAAAAAAGCTCTCCTCCGGAGTCACAGCAACCGCCCCGCGATCGCCCAATTTGACAATAACATTCTCGACACCGCGCTGCTGCAACTGTTTGGCTGCCCGAATCGCCGTTTCTGTGTCATTCACTCCAAAACCGACTAACTGGCCCGCTTCCACTTCATTCGGCGTGAGGATGTCGATTAAGGGATAAAGTTCGATCCTCTTCGTTGGCGTAGCCCCCGTAGGGGCGGGCTCCGCTAACGACAAATCCGCCACAGCCGGCGCCGGATCGAGAATCACTCGCACCCCCGCTTCACGAGCAACTTTCGCCGCTTTCAGGACAATTTCTATCGGGATTTCTAACTGTAACAGCAACGATGTAGCTTCAGGCAACACTTTTTTAAGACGTTCTATATCTGCATCGCCAACATTATTATTTGCACCCGGAATCACAATAATATTATTTTGACCGCTATCGTCTACGGCAATAATTGCCACACCTGAATGAGTGCTTTTATCTATTAATATATTTTCCGTACTCAAACCATAGGATTGTAAACTTGTCAATAATTGTTCAGCAAATTGATCGTTACCAACGCGGCCGATGATGTGGGTAAAAATGCCGAGACGCGCCGCTGCTACCGCTTGATTTGCTCCTTTACCGCCGCCGGCCGTGAAAAAATTGCTACCGATGATAGTTTCTCCTGGCTGTGGCAATCTGGGAGTTTTTGCTGCTAGATCGATATTGATACTACCAAATACAATAATGCTCATGGATGGTTAAATTTGCTAAGTGATAATTAGGTTTGTAGTGAGGACTTCAGTCCTCTGATTTTAATATTGAATTTAGTAATTGGTAATTAGGTTTGTAGTGAGGACTTCAGTCCTCTGATTTTAATATTGAATTTGGTAATTAGGTTTGTAGTGAGGACTTCAGTCCTCTGATTTTAATATTGAATTTAGTAATTGGTAATTAGGTTTGTAGTGAGGACTTCAGTCCTCTGATTTTAATATTGAATTTGGTAATTGGTAATTAGGTTTGTAGTGAAGACTTCAGTCCTCTGATTTTAATATTGAATTGGCTAATTGGCAATTGGTAACTGTCATTGGTAATTTGTCATTGGTAATTGGCTTATCTTGCTTATTTCTTGATTTTTCCATCTAACTAATGACTGACAACTGTCAACTGTCAACTGACAACTGTCAACTGTCAACTGTCAACTGTCAACTGTCAACTGTCAACTGTCAACTGTCCCCTGAGACGTGCTAGAACTGGTATGGTCTACATCGGTCAATGCAATGGCTGCACTCACTCTCGATCGCAATCCCTGTGTCCTGCTAGTAGAAACAGACGAAGTTCTCGCCGGACACTTAAGTCTAGACTTAAAATCCTCCGGCTACGAACCAGTAATAGCTTCTAGTATCGCCACAGGCCAACATTTAGCCCATAAATTGCAGCCAGCTTTGATTGTAATCGATCGCATACTTGGCCCTGAATCCGGGCTGTCGCTGTGTTCTCACCTCCGAAGTAGCGGCAATCGGGCGCCAGTGTTATTATTGATCGGTCGCGATACAGTGGACGATCGCGTGGCTTGTCTGGAAGCTGGCGCAGATGATTATTTTCTCAAACCTTACCGCACTGAGGAGTTTATGCAGTTGGTGCGCTTGTATTTGCAGCCGGATAACACCAGCAGCGAACAACTGAGGTTTGGTGATTTAGTTTTGGATTTGGCGTCTAGGCGAGCTCTACGCAACGGACGGGCGATCGACCTGACGATGAAAGAATTTGAACTGCTAAAGTATTTGATGGAACATCCCCGCGATGTTTTGACTCGCGAACAAATTCTAGAGAATGTTTGGGGTTACGATTTTCTGGGCGAGTCGAATGTGATTGAGGTTTACATCCGCTATCTGCGTCTCAAAATTGAAGATGATGGCGAGAAGCGCTTGATTCAGACTGTGCGCGGTGTTGGTTACGTGATGCGCGAAGCTTGAAGTCAGTTGACAGTTGACAGTTGTCAGTTGACAGTTGACAGTTGACAGTTGGTTATTTGTTATTTGTTATTTGTGAGTGGTTACCAATGCCCGATGCCCGATGCCCAATGCCCAATGCCCTATTAGCAATTGGGGTAATTCTATTTCTGCTGGGATGTTCGCCGGCTTTACCTGTCGCAAATTCTGGTGTTAATGGTACTTTGGCGGATCAGTCTCCGACGGCGACAACATCCGGTCAAGTTTTGCCTGTTTCTGCTAGAGCTCGGATAGCCGATCGCCAGATCGAACTTGAAGTCGCCAAAACATCCGAACAACAGGCTATGGGTTTAATGTACAGAACTTCTTTGGCCGATGACAGAGGAATGCTGTTTGAGTTTAAACCGGCGCGCTGGGTCAATTTTTGGATGAAAAATTGCAAGATTTCTCTGGATATGATTTTTCTGCGGGATGGAGTCGTGACAGCCATCGCAGCAGAGGCACCTCCTTGTACAGCCGATCCTTGTCCCACCTACGGGCCCGATACTCCTGTCGATCGAGTAATCGAGCTCCGGGGCGGCCTGGCTGCTGAACTTGGTGTCAAAGTGGGCGATCGGATTGAAATCGAGTTTTTATAGTAACACTTCGGGCATTTTCAGCGCTTGCACATGGGGCTAGAAACCCCGTTTCTTCCTTCTATTTCCGGTTCCCAGTCGCAAAATTTAGTAGAAACCAGGTTTCTGAACTCACTCCCCCTCTCCCTCTCCCCCTCTCCCAATCTCCCCCAATCTCCCCCAATCTCCCCCAATCTCCCCCAATCTCCCCCAATCTTCTCCAATCTCCCCCTCTCCCCCAACTGTCAACTGTCAACTGTCAACTGTCAACTGTTGAACCCCTCTCCCCTGTTCACCTCCGGCTGAGTTCGGCTTCGAGAAAACCTCAAAAAATTAATAAACTTTACAAAACTTGATAATATCTGTTAAAGTATTAATGTAAGATACAGCACAAAGACCAAAAGATTTGCTACGATGTCAATCTCAGTTCGTCTGGGCTTGAGCTTGTTTGCAGAAGCTGTAGATTGTTGGTTGCAGGTATGAGAGGAGTCAGCGACTCGTTACCAATCCTGAGAGACGATGCTCAGCCGATCGGATTCCTGGCACGAAAAGAAATTCTCTGGAACTTCTGGCGCTAAACCTGAATCTACTAAACCTGTCGGAAGTAAGATGCTACAAGCCAAATTAAGTGGCAAAGTTAACTTAAGGTAGCAAGGTCGGCTGCGATCGACATATCTGACAAATATTGCCCAAGTAGATTTGCGGATTCTGCACTTTCGCAGATGAAGTTAAACTCTGAACAACAGTGCAATTAGTTTAGGTAGCAGAATTTCTTCAGATTCGCGTTGCACAATACCGAGGTATTCAGTTTAAGTTCGATCGCGCTCAACAGGCGATCGGGCAGACAGCAGCAAAAGTGCAAAACCTTTCACTTCTTGGGAAAGGTTGGCTTTAGAGTCGCACTCAACAGTCAAGTTGGGATTTTCCACAACCGCTAATACTGTTTTAACAGCTATCGACGGTCAAGAGACAGATTTAAAACTGGCTTATTACTAATTAAAAACATCAGGTTCGCATCAGAAAATGGTGTCCTATACATGGAGACAAAATCACATGGCACCCGCTACATACACTAGATTAATTCGATTTTTACAAGAAGATTTGGCAATCTCTCCCGCGTCCATCGCTGTCGCCGAACGGGTTGGCGGTGACGAAAAACGGCAGCGAGATCGAGACCCTAATTCCTTGCCGATGGTTCTGTGGCAGTACGGTTTAGTCACTCTGGAACAATTGGATAAAATCTTTGATTGGTTGTCCCAAGCATATTAAAAGGATTTTAGATTTGAGATAAAACCCAAAATCCAAAATCCTTTAATAACTGAGATTAAGATCCAGCTAACTCTTTCGCAGCAGCGGCGATACCGGCACCAGGAAGGCAGCCTTCATGACCCAATTCTTGCAACACGACTTCCAAAGCGGAAATAGCTGCTAGAATATCGCGATCGCACACAAAGCCCAAATGACCGATACGGAAGATTTTACCTTTCAAATGGTCTTGTCCGTCGGCGAGAGCAATATCAAACTTCTTTCTCATCAAAGTTCGTACTTTTTGAGCATCTACAGACGCGGGTGGCATAACTGCGGTAATGGCAGGACTGGCGGCATCATCAGCAGCAAATAATGGCAAACCCAAAGCTTTTACAGCGGCGCGAGTAGTTGTCATCAAGCGCTTGTGTCTGGCGAAAACGTTTTCCAATCCTTCGCCTTTCATCATCTGCAACGATGCTTGCAGGGCAAAAAACATATTGACTGGCGGAGTAAAAGGAGTCGTATTCTTGGCAGCGTCTTTGCTATATTTACCCAAATCTAAATAATAGCGGGGCAGTGTGGCAGTTTTGTAAGCTTTCCAAGCCTTAGGACTAACGGCTACAAAACCCAAACCCGGGGGAATCATGTAAGCTTTCTGAGAACCAGAAGCAATCACATCTAGCCCCCAAGCTTCCATTGGCACGCTGACAGCACCTAAACTGGTGACAGCATCAACCATAATTAAAGCTTCGCCGTGGGCTTTCACGTGGCGGTTGATGGTTTCGAGGTCATTCAGGACACCGGTAGAGGTTTCTGAGTGAGTGACGATGACTGCTTTGATTTGCTTCTCGGTATCTGCTTCGAGTTTTTCGCGGAAGTCTTCGGGGTTTAAAGGTTGGCCCCATTCAGCTTTAATAATTTCGGCATTTAAACCGTAAGCTTGTGCGACTTCAGCCCAGCGTTCGCCAAATTTGCCGTTGCATCCGACTAAAACTCGATCGCCCGCACTCAAGAAATTAATTATCCCAGCTTCCATCGCGCCGGTACCGGAAACCGTCAAACTCAGTACGTCGCCGCTGGTTTGGTGCAGCCATTTCAGGTTTTCGGTACATTCAGCAAAAATCGCGTCAAATTCCTTGCTGCGGTGGCCCATCGGGTGTTTTGCCATTGCTAGCAAAGCCGCTTCCGGCACCGGTGTCGGGCCGGGAATCATCAGCATTAACTTGTTGTCCATTATGTCGTCCTAACTTTTTCGATGGGAGTTCTACAGAATAAATCAAATACGATCGGTTGGTACTCTAAGTTTTTTAACTTTTAATGCCAGTATGGTTAGTTTCATTTAAAGACCAACGGTATTCTACTGCCAAGTTCGATCGCTCGCAGCTTTGTTCTAATTGCTTTTGAATGGCAAGGGCTTTACGCAGGGTAATAATAAGTTGGTGAACTTGTTGCTGTTGGGGCGATTGTGGACTGACAGCAAACATCGTTTTGCGTTCTAACAATTGAAGTAACAATTCATAATGAATGTACGAAGGAAGGGGAATTGGCTCCATGAAAGCTAACATACCTCAGCGAACCGATACCCCATTGCAAGTGCATGGGGCATCACAGGTGAACATTAGATGCCCGACTTCTTATTTGTTTTCTAACCTTACAAAAACCCCTGCTTTGCCGATCGAATATTCGGGGCTGGGTGCGTTGGTAACGCTAAATTTTGCGATCGACTGGCGAGAGCGAATAGATTTAATTGCTTTCTGGCAAAATATTTCTACGCAATATAGCTTTGAGTGCTATTTTTTTTTTCAGTTAGGCGCTTGAGTCGATGCAGGCTCGAATTTCTGATTATTTACCTACTCAATCATTTTTTATCAGAATTCGGGGGTGTTTGTCAAGCAGTCTCGCCTTTGGTGATGTGCGGGTGCGCCTCGACAAGGGCGGCTAAAGCCACACCCGGATCTGGCTGCTTGACTAGGGATTCGCCGATGAGGACGGCTTGGACTCCGGCGCTGGCGACTTGGCTGAGGTCGTCGGCTGTATGGATTCCTGACTCGCTGACAGTGAGGATGCTTTTTGCTTGAATTTCGGTTTGGCGCGCGGCTAATAGTTGGCTGGTGGTTTCTAGACTGACGGAAAAGTCTTCTAGGTTGCGGTTATTGATGCCGATCAGGTTGACTCCTTCTAGGGTTAATACTCGATCGAGTTCTTCGAGAGTGTGAACTTCTATTAAGGCCGTCATGCCCAAAGTCTTGACAATTTTCACAAAGTATTGTAAATCTTTGTCAGATAAGATAGCTGCGATTAACAATACAGCATCGGCGCCGCTAATCCGGGCGAGATAGATTTGGTAAGGATAGATAATAAATTCTTTGCAAAGTAGGGGCAAATCGACGGCGGCACGGATTTTAGAGAGGTTGTCGAAACTGCCTTGAAAGAACTTTTCATCAGTGAGTACGGAGATGCAGCTAGCGCCGTTTTCTTGGTAGGATTTGGCGATCGCCACCGGATCGAAATCTTCGCGAATTACGCCTTTACTGGGGGAAGCTTTTTTAACTTCGGCGATGATTGCTGGTGTGGTTTTACCGTTTTTGAGTGCGCCGAGGAAGTCGCGGATCGGGGGTGCAAAGGGGAGTCTTTTGTGAAGTTCGGCTAAGGGCGTGCGATCGCGCTTTTGGGCAACTTCCGCTTCTTTTTGCCAGACAATTTCTTCGAGGATGTGCCGGGGCTTGGAGTCGGGTACGGCGATTTCGTAGCTGAGGTAGAGTACGGAGACTGAGGTGCTGGGGGGACGGCGGCGGATTTGAAGCATGATAGGGGGGATAAACAGTTGACAGTTGACAGTTGACAGTTGACAGCGAGGTTTTTAGGCTGGGGATTTATACCTTACCGCGATCGCCACAAGTTTCAACCTATTATATAATAGAAGTCTCTATTACGATTAATTGAACAGAAACAAACTCGGATTGACCTGAAAAAACTTTCCCAAAGCCTCAGCTTGTTTTTTTGTAATTTCTAGCTGGTTATTAATGATTTGATTTACTATCTCAATTGTATCCATAATTTCCACTAAATCCGCTGGTTTTAAACTTCTAGCGTCCATCAAATGAAGAAGTCTTGAGTGGGGAGTTGAAGCATTTATTTGATAATGTGTTTCTTCAAAATCTTCAATTAATTTTACTAAGAGTTCTAGCAGGGTATCTTCTTCGGGAGTTAGATTGTTCCGAGAGAGCAAGCTTTCAACAATTTCTAAAAATATCTCGTTTTCATCTTCATTTTTGATGATTCGCGGTTGATATTGAGATAGCAAGCTGCTGTACCTGTCAGAGTCAAACATTTTGCGATCGTTCAGATGTTGTGCAGATACCTAATATTATCAAATTTAAGGGCGATCGGCAAAAACCCAAAATCTAAGAAACCGGGTTTTTTGCTAAATCACCGACTGTAATGAAAGATTCTCGAAAAAACCCGGTTTCTCGGCACCCACGCGTCCGTGACTACGGTAGAAACCTTCATAAACCGGGTTTTTCGTAGTTTTTAGGCGGTGTAACGATATTCTCGGAAAAAACCCGGTTTCTGACCAAAATAAACAAAAGTCGATCGCACATTTCCAAATTCCAGATAATTCAATGTAGGGAAACAGTATTGCCGTGTCCTTAGCTGGATCTGCTATATAATTTTTATTGCTCACAGATTGGGCGGGAATAGTTAGTTTTGACATACTCTTTTAGGACTGGCCCAAGGGTGAAGAATGTGCGATCGCCCTCCGGGATTTTTTCAACTAACGAACGCCGTCCCAAGGATTGCATCACTTTCAAAAATTGCGATCGAGATAATTGGATATTCTCTGGCACTTTTGCGAGTGAAACTGGCGCGGTTTCACTCGCCAGCCATGACATCACCTGTTTTTCGGACTCGGATAAGCGATTAAATGGCTGATGCAATAAAGATTCTAGATCGCCTAAAAATAGTGTATCCTCAGACAAAAATTCCGAGAGGCTACCGTTAAACAAATCTTGAATCATTGTAGCAACTATTTTTAACCACAAGGGATTGCCTCTGTATTGTTCAATTAGTTCTGACCATTTTGCATCTTCAGTTAAACCTTTTTCTTTGAGGATTTCCCCCGCTTCTGCACCTAAACCATTGATTTGTAACGATCGAACAGGTTGGTTTTGACCTTCTAATGCGGCGATTTCTCTGGGTTTTTCCGAACCTATCAGGATTAAGCAACTGTTGTGATATAATTCTGCTACCTGTCTGAATAGCCTGCCGTAATCTTCATATCCAGGTTGGTAATTGCCAGCAAGTTGTCCGCTGCTATTCACCATTTGTACGTCATCAAGTATCAGCAGACAGCGGTATTTTTGCAAGTATTCTAGTAGGGGGAATCCCCCCGCGATCGCCCCTTCTTCTGGGGCGGGCACGGGGGCACCGCCCCTACGGAAAGATTGAATTATACTTGTTTGAAGTATTGGCAGGGGTGGAGATGTGGCGAGACTTCGCCAGATGACGAAATCAAATTCATGTTTGATTTGTTCGACAAGTTGTGCGGCGATGGCGGTTTTGCCAATGCCGACTATGCCGTGTATGGCGAGTAGGCGGGTGTTTTCTTGTAGAATCCACTGTTTGAGGGTGGTGAGAGAGGTGGTGCGATCGTAGAAAATGCTAGACATAGGCATTTCAGCTAAGAATTGACGCACTTTGGGTTCAGTGTTGTCTTTGTTTAGAACTTCTTCCTCAATTGGTGATGAGACTTTTGGGGAATGTGAACTATTTTCACAGAAGTTGACGTTACCAATGTGTACACAATCTTTATTATTGAAGTTACAGAGATTTGAGAATTTTAATCGCTCGAACGTGACTCTAAAATTTGATTTATTGACTTCTTCGCCTAATACTTCTGATAGTAGCTTCCATAGTTCAGAGGCAATATCTTTAATGTGACCTTCACTACAGTGAGATTCATCTGCTATTTTTGAGTATTTCTGACCTTGTAAAGTTCCCCGCAGTATCACCTCTTGCAAATTGTCTAAATGTTTTCCCGTATTGACAAAAACTAGGTCGTCTGCAATTTTTAATATTTCTTGAACGTCCATAGGTCGGTGGTATAGGAGTTTTACCTATTATGTCCTACTTTATCCGACTTTTTCTGGTCTGACCTACTTTATCCGGCTTTATCCGACTTAATAAGCTAAAAGGAAATTAAAATTCCCTACTTGTTCCGACTTTTACCGACTGTACAAAACGGAAGAATTACGAAAAAATAATATTTATATGAGGCACTCATTAAGTTTATTTCAATATAAATAATATGAAAGTAAGGCTATTAATTTTGGGGCTTTACCTACCAGTAACGATTGGTATGGTGTTGTTTGGTAACGTCGAGCCATCGAAAGCTGGCTGGAATCGAATTGGTGGCAAGGGTATGACTCAGTACATGACATCTAATAATAATCAAGAACGTCAAAATGGCGGGTTATTCTTGATGGGAATAGGAATAGTAGGAGGTGTTATAGCCGCTGCTGTTAAAAAACAATAAGCAACACCTATAGGATTGTCAAATTGAATTTTTATATGTCCTTAAAAGCTGGCTTATCCTCGATATTAGCCTACCTGATTCGACTGGTATATAGATTATTTCAACAAAAATAATCTTTGTTCAGATGATGGCTATCGCTTTAGTTTAGTTAAATTTCTAATATTTATGAATACTTACCCAGTGATTTTGTATCCACTTTCTATTGAGAAAGCTTTGGCAAGCTTACCTCCAGTACCAGAACCACCTAAAGTTTCTCCTCCGCCAATACTTCAACTACTACCTAAGCCAGAAGAACCAGAAGTTTTTATTGAATCACCTCCTGTCAGGATGAAATTAATTCCATTATTTCTTTCTGAACTAGCAGTATCTATAATCAGTGCCTTAGTTGGTAGTGCTAGTAATAGCATGGGAGCCGGATGGACTTTTTTTATAATGTTAACATTAGGAGTGTTTTGGTTTGGTTATACCCAGGTTAAAAGCTATCCTATCAGACTTAGCCAATATCGGGAAGAACTAGCAGCTTACCAGGAAAAACGAAAGAGTTATCCTAAAATTATTAAAGACTGGGAACAATCCATACATCAAGAGGAAATTAAACATAAGGAGTTGCTTGCTGAAGGGGAACGTCAAAAGCAAAACTTAGAAAGAATCTACCAACAGGAAGTTGAAAACTTACGAACTCCCCAAAAAGTCAGTGATTGGAGGATGGAATCTTGCAAAAAAGAATTTTCATCACTTAACCCCCAAAATTTTGACATAGAACCAGCGGAAGACAGAAGAGGATTCACAGAATACCCTGACAATTGTCGATTTCCTAACCTGCTCAGAAACTATTTTGGTGATGATAAAATATTCATCTTAAAAAGGGTATTGTATTACACACCAGATTTTGCCTATGTCGATCCTGAAAACAACTGGTTTTCAATAGATATTGAAATAGATGAACCATACACCCCACGCCAATATCCTAACAATTCTCCGTTGATACCAACTCATTGTATAGGTCAAGACGATAACCGTAACTACTTTTTTCAACAGCATGACTGGTATGTAATTCGTTTTAGCGAAAGACAGGTATTTCTTTATCCTGAAAGTTGCTGCAAAGTGATAGCTCAACAGATTTATACATTTACAGGTAACGAATCAGTTTTAAGGCAGTTTGATAAGATTCCCGACTTACAGTCAGAACCATTGTGGACAGAAGATAATTCCATCAATAAAGCCGAAAGACAAGAGAGATTAAATTATAGGCAAGTCATGCCATCTGGCCGTTCCCGCCTCACAATCAGAGAAATGCTGGAAAACGAAATGCTGAAAAGAGCTAAAAGGGATTGAAGTGCGATTGCTCTTTTGTATAATCAAAGAATCCCGATCGCACACAACTCAATGGAATCTCTACCCAATAATTGGGATGAACTTGCTAAAATATTAGAACCTATTCATATATAGCCTTTCTCAAAAAGATGAGGTATAACTGACAGCTCGATAACCGCTTAAACTAAAAGGGCTGAAGCCCAACAACGTACCTCATCTTTGTGAGAACCGCTATAAGTCTTCTCGCAACCCAACATCTAGAATCCTGCGATTACAAAATACGCGGTTATTGGGATAGCAATAAGTTTTATGAAGAGATAGCTTTTATTCATCCCATCTGTGCTGAGTTAATTAGCCGATCGATCGGCACAAATATCATCAACAATTACCCGACTTCTTGAAAAAATCGGGTATCTAAAAATAGTCCTGGACGCGCGGGGCCAGAAACCGGGTTTTTTACGAAAATCTTTGCTTCTAACCCGCAGATTAGGTAAAAAACCCGGTTTCTTTGGGCGCAGTGCATAAGTCGTGTCAAACAAGAACTCCGCCCCTACCAATTAATGACCGCCCGCCGCCCCAGCCGCCCGTTTAAACGCTTCATCCAACACTTCCGAAAGCGTCGGGTGAGTGTGCACTCGGAATGCTAAAGAGTTCACTGAATCCCGCTGGGCGATCGCATTTGCCGCCTCCTGAATCAAATCCGAAGCGTGCAAACCAAAAATGTGAACTCCCAACAATTCCCCAGTATCTTTCCGGTAAATCACCTTAGCCATACCGTCGGTTTCACCCTCCGCAATAGCTTTAGAATTTCCCTTAAAATAACTCTTGACAGAAGCGACCTCAAACCCTTCGGTTTTTCCTAACTCCTTCGCCGCAGATTCAGTCATCCCCACATAGCTAATTTCTGGGTGAGTAAAAGCCGCCGCCGGGATGCTCAAATAGTCTACTTCGCGAGTGCGGCCGCAAATATTTTCGACGGCGGCAATTCCTTGAGCAGATGCAGCGTGGGCTAACATCATTTTGCCATTAACATCGCCGATCGCCCACAAATTCGCGATCGGTTCTCCCGCCGCCAAAACCTGCATCTTATCGTTAACTGGAATATAGCCGCGCATCGTTTCGACGCCAACAGTTTCTAATCCCAAATTCTTGCTGACGGGAACTCGGCCAGTTGCTACCAAACAAGCGTCAACTTCCAAAATTTCGACAACTTCTTTAGTTTTGAAATCAGCTAATTCAATAATTACGGGGGAACCAGGGATAATTTTCTTGGCTAACAAACCAACTTTTGTTTCAATATCGCGCGGTGCAATTAACACTCGTTCTGCTAATTTAGCAATATCCGGGTCAAAAGTTGGCATCAATTGATCTAGAGCTTCAATCATCGTAATTTCGCAGCCGAGGGCTGTGTAAATATCCGAAAACTCCAAACCAATATAACCGCTGCCAATAATTGCGATCCACTTCGGTAGCGATTCCAATCTGACAGCATCATCGCTAGTAAATACAGTTTTGCCGTCAATTTCTATCCCTGGAGGGACGAAGGGAATTGAACCGGGAGCGAGAATAATATCCTTGGCAGTAATAGTTTTCTCGCCTTTGTCGGTTTCGATCGCAATTTTTTGAGCAGCCGCAATTTTGCCCCAACCTTGGATGACATCGACGTTCAAACGTTTGAGGCTGTTTGTCAAGTCGCCGCGAAGTTTGCTAACAATAGTGTTAGCGTGATTGGCGATCGCCCCGCGATCGAAATCCACACTTCCCAACTGAATTCCCAAAGTCTTGAGGTGGTGTGCATTCCGCATATCCCGCACCCGCCCCGAAGCCGCCAGCAGCGCCTTTGAGGGAATGCAGCCGCGGTTGACACAAGTCCCGCCCATGTCGCCTGCTTCGATAATTGCCACTTTCAGCCCGCAGCTAACCGCGTGTATAGCGGCCCCGTGCCCGCCCACGCCGGCGCCGATAATTGCTAAATCGTAATCAAATCCTTGAGTCACCTTAAAATCTCCTAATGCCTTTGAAATCTTAGGACTCAAGCAAAAAACACCGTCTGTCCGTCCTTTCGAGGTGGTGCGTTGCGATCGCAACCCTTGAACAGTGGCAATAGTTGCATAAGTCCTGTGTCCTTATTCTCGACTAGACTAGGGTTAATTAGACAGTAACTGAGATTTTTTTAGGGTCGATTATGTTGAGCTGGGTGTGCGCCAAGTCTCAAATCACCCTGTCGGCGGGTGTAAAGTTAAGTACAGATTGATGGCTGACAATGCCCATTCGTGTCAACAATCAAGTCAAATGCAGTGCCGGTGTAGTGTTTGATGCTATAGCCTGGATCCCCCCTAACCCCCCTTGTGAAGGGGGGGACAAGAGGTGGTCAAAGTTAACCCCTACTTCTTAAAGCTTGCCCCCTACTCCCCCTTAAGAAGGGGGGAACCGGAAGTGGTCAAAGTCAACGCCTACTTCTTAAGTCTGATCCCCCCCCTTAGCTTGCCCCCTACTCCCCCGGATAGTCGGGGGGAACAAGAGGCGCTCAAAGTCCCCCTTCTTAAGGGGGATTTAGGGGGATCGGGCCTCGGATAAAAGCCAAATTTCTCAAGGGTTTTAGTTGATTGAGGTTTTGATGTCTAATATCTGCACGTGCCGGCGGGCAGAGTTTATCGGCAAGTTTTGAAGTCTATGGAGTGGCTTATGATGGAAGACGATGACCTGAAAGATTCACGCCGGGCCTCGGCTCAAGCTTTTTTTCAGTCCCTGGATGAATTGTTTGATTATATAGAAGCTTCCAACCCTGATGCGGCAAAGCCTCAGTCTCCGTCGCCTCAACCTAAGCCTGCTAGTGAGTCTGCGAGTCGGCCGAAGAAGGCTAAAGCTAAGAAAATTAATTTGTCGGATTTTGAAGATGCGATCGCAGATTTGGAACAGTTTATCCAGAATAAGCGCCAGAATCGCCCGGAATCTAATCAATAGTGCGACACGTTTTAATTAATTATGTCCGCCAAATGACGGATGATATAAGCTGGCGGACGATCGCCCTGGCTGGATTTTGCTGGAGTTTGCGATCGCGCCAGCGGTTATACTGTGGTTAGTCTTGGTCTGTGAATTGTTTGGATAGGCGATTTAGGCGATCGGTGTTTTGTCGATCGAGCTTGACGAGCACAAACACGATCTTGATTGTTAACTCGCTGGCGGTGTTAATTGTTTTTTCTGGAACCTTGCCAGCCACAAAGGAACCGATACCTACAAGATAGAACAAAACACTGGTAATGATGAATCCACGTATTGCCAGAGAATAGGAATGAGCTTGATGCAAAATTTCTTGTTGAGGAGTGCGATCGATTGTGCTATAATTATCACAGGACAATTGTTGGTTAATATTTAAATGATTATTAGATATTTATCTTCCTGGAAATCTACAAGCATATTGCAGATTAACGATCGAATAAATATTATTTCCTGATAATAATTATGGGGCGATCGCTCAGAGTTTCTCCAGGGTGCATCGAACAAGTAAAAATTGCTGTAAGGCGCAACCGCTTTTCGAGTCAGCAGTCTTTAGCTTCCTACTTGGGATTATCCCTATCCACTGTCAAGAGCTTTTTGAGGGGAGATCCTGTTGATTTTCTAAATTTTGTTGAAATTAGTGAAAAATTGCGCTTAGATTGGCAAACCATTGCAGATATAGAAGTAACAGACACCCAGTCACCTCAGCCTAATCCACAACAAACCTGTGAGGAAACTTCCCCCTTCATCACCGGCAATCCCATTACCAATCCGCGTTGCTTCTTTGGGCGCGAGAAGGAACTCAAACGCCTATTCCATTTGATCAAACGACTGCCCCTGCAAAATGCCGCCATTATCGGCAAAAAGCGCAGTGGCAAAACTTCTCTGCTACAATACTTAAAAAACATTAGCACCACCCCAATAGAAAAGTTACGTCCCAATCAAAAATCTGATTGGTTGCCCAATCCAGAAAACTATCGCTGGATATTTGTAGATTTTCAAGATTCGCGACTTCAGAATCGGGAAGGGCTGCTGCGCTACATTTTAGAATCCCTAAAAATGGCAGTGCCTAACCCTTGCGACTTGGATAGATTTATGGATGTCGTTAGTTATAATTTACATCAGCCCACAGTCATCTTACTAGATGAAATTGGTGTCGGTTTACAACGCTGTCCCGAATTAGATGATGGATTTTGGGAAAGTTTGCGCTCTTTGACAACCAACCAAACAAATGGGAATCTAGGGTTTGTTTTAGCTTCTCCTGAATCACCGATTGAATTAGCGACTAGCACCGGGCATAGTTCGCCTTTTTTCAATATTTTTGGATATACTACAACTCTGGGAGCTATGACGGAAGCTGAGGCGCGGGAGTTGATAGGCAGTTCGCCCATACCTTTTGCTGATGAGGATGTCGAGTGGATTTTGAATCAAAGTGAATGCTGGCCTCTGCTGCTGCAAATCCTTTGTCGAGAACGATTATTTAGTCTGGAAGAGGGGGAAACTGGGGATGATTGGCGTGAAACAGGGTTAGAACAAGTAAAACCCTTCACTCATTTTTAAAAGGTAAATCCCATGAAAACTAATTTGCCTCTAAAGCTGAATCATTTAATCAACATTTTGGCACTAGACGGTGCTGAAAATGAGCTAAGCCATAGCACATTTAAGTTACATAATGTTGAGTCTGAAACGCTATAGCCTTTCTCAAAAAAGTGAGGTATGACTGACAGCTTACATAATCGCTTAAACTAAGAGGGCTGAAGCCCAACAACATACCTCATCTTTCTGATAACCGCTATATCTTGCCTGTAGGTGGCTGGCAATCGGTCTTGCGCCAGCTAATTTATGCAAGAATTTAATTTATCACTATAACTCACCCGCAAGTCATCTATAAGTCATCCATAAGTCAACTTATCTCAACCTTAAACTCAATCACGTCTAAATGTATGATACAGATATGTATTGATGTAAACAGTTGACATAAACAGACTGTATTCATTTAAAGTGATCTGGTCGTTTAAAACAAAAAAGCCAAGTAAGGTGACAACTTACTTAGCTGGTCTTGATTACAAAAAGTAGTTCAACGATTCACACTGTTGCTATTCATGCTTGTCCTCATCCTTGCCCTTGCTCCTATCCTCCATAGGCATAAGTAATTGGATGATAACGGGAAACACGACTGGATCATTAAAAGGTACGTCATTCAAGATGGCGCAAGTCACCACTGCAACAATTAACAGTGGTCGATAAAAATTAGCCATTGAGCTCTCCAATTTGTTCAAAAGTTTAATCAAAGCTTCTGAACGGTAGCTTAACGGTAATGTTCAGGGGGAGCGTGGGTGTCCAGAGTCTAAAGGTACTGGGCACTCTATTCTCTTTTTCCCCTAAAGCAAATCTAACACAGCAATTTTAGCGAGCTGCATTAATTTATTGCTAGCTCATATTTTAATGTTTTATGTATTGGCACTTATTTGTGCATTTTTACTTATATTTTTTGGATATACTAGCTATAGGCGATCGTCCGATCGGCAAACAAAGATTAAACAGGATGTACAAAGGCTAGAAATCTGTGCAGACGTAACAGCCATAAGTAACGCTCACCACAGTATATCGATCGGCGAACTAAACAGTCAAGCCAGCGCCTTACTCAGTAGCTTCAGTCATATCAGCCAAGACGTAGATGCAGCCATCAACCAGGGAAGCGCTTACAACCAGCGTTTCGCCCTCAGTGCTGTAGCAGAAAAATTAAACAGTTTAATACGAGAACTCACCCGCAGTAGCGATAAATATTCTGTTCGTTTTCGCCCTATTGCTACCAATTGGTCTGAAATAGTCACCAACCATATACGAGAACTAGCAGAAGCAGTCGAACTTCGACAAGAAATCGACGTATCCGCTCAATAATTCGGGGTAGGAGAGAAAAAAGTAAGCAGAGTAAAAAAAGTGTTATAAAATAGGATACATGACGCCAAAGACTATTTCACAAGACAAATCATCCTACAATATACTACTG